>NCFD01000287.1 GCA_002281005.1 Acidocella sp. 35-58-6
CCGATCAGCAATGCCCGTTTGGTAAACCCCGGCTGCTTTTTGGTATCGCGCTTCATAGCCGCAGCACCCTCATGCCAGCTCAACCGCCGCCGCGCCACGGTGCGCCTTAATAAACATCCAGGCCAGCACTGGGTAAACCCCAAATGCCATAAACATCTGCACCATCAGCGGCAACCAGGGCAGGGCGCGCAACTCCAACGCCGATTGCAACCCCCAGGCCAGCAGCGATACCACCGCCGCAAAACCACTAAACGCCGCCCAGTTCAATTTAAAACTCCAGGTCATCAGGCGGCGGCGTGAAACCAGCGTCGCACCTTGCAACAACAGCAACAGCACCGCCCACATTCCCAATGGCGACACCCCCAGCAAATCCAGCAACAGCCCGCACAGCGCCACCACCGGTGCTGGCAATGAAGCCGGGCGGTATAACGACCAAAAATACACGCAAGCCATCACATAAGCCGGCCGCAACGCCGCCAATCCCGGCAACCCCAGCGGCACGCCAATCAACAATAACCCCAGCACCGTAACCGTGGCCGGCCAAGCATAGCGCGAGGCCATATCAAGCCGCCGCCAGATATTCATATCCCGCCGGACACTTGCCCTACGCGCCACGCTTAATGTTTCCTGTGAGACTTCGCCGCCGTTTTGGGCGTTTCATGCTCCGGTGCCAGCACCGGCTGGTTGCTGGGATAACAAAACAGCCGCACCATCCGCAGCCCGTCAATATCGGCAAGCGGCAGCACCACCGGGTCGTTCTGGGCATCATAATGCACCACGCCCACCGGCAAACCAGGTGGAAACACCCCGCCCTCAGCGCTGGTTAATACCATGTCACCCTCGGCCGGCGGCTTGCCTGGCGCCCAATACAACAACGCCGGGTCAGACCCATTGGTGCCAGCCATCAACGCGGGCAAACCATGCACCCCCAGCGCCACCGGAATCCGGCTGTTCAAATCAGTAATCAACAACACCCGCGCACTGCGGTCGCCGGCCTCAACCACCCGGCCCGCCACGCCGCGGCCATCCATCGCAATCGCGCCTGTCAAATTAGCCCCGCTCTGCGTCAGGCCCGGCGGCAACGAAACCAGCACGGAGCGTGCATAAATTCCCCCCAGATCCGCCACCACATTGGCGGTAAAAAACGCCGGGGTGGGTGAGGGGGTATAATTCAACGCCGTCTTTAACGCATCATTCTGCGCTTCCAGCGCCATCGCCACTGACTGCCATTGCAGCAGTTTGGCATTCTCCGCCTGCAATTGCTGATTCTGTGCTTCCAGGCTGAATAAATGCCCAACCACGCCGCTGCCATGCTCCAGCGCCACCACCGGCGCGGTCACCAGCGCATAGGCCGGAGCAAGCACGACATCCAGCATACCGCGCAAACGGTCCGCCAAACCCTGGTCAGCGCGGCCGATCAACACCGCCCCGAGAGACAGCACCAGCATCACCGGAAGCGTCAACCGGGATAAAGCCTGTCTAAACGGGACCGATAGCCTGATCACCGGCACAATTCTCCCAAACGATGAGCGTAATCCTTGGTCTAGACGCATTTGTTGCAGCCGCACAGGGGTTTAACCGCCTGGAGACAAATTTTTCCACATCGCCCGTACTAATTTTTTAACCGCACCGCCAAAGCCCCCGCCACCAGCAAATTCAACACCGCCGTCACCACCAAAATTACCGGTGCAGACCCCATCGCTGCAAACAGCCCCGCCGCCACCAAAGCCGCCACCACCATCGCCGCCGCATTTAAAATATTATTCGTGGCAATCATCCGCGACCGGTGCGACGGCGCGGCTTTCTCCTGGCAAACCACATAGAGCGGCACTGAAAATATCCCGCCGCACACCGCCAGCCCGAATAAATCCAGCAGCATCAACCAACCGGCCGCACTGCCCAGCACCGCATGCACCCCCGGCAAAACCCCCGCCATCCGCGCCAGTTGCGCAAACCCCAGCAAAAATACTGAAATCCCCAACCCCATCCACGGCACCAGCCGCACCGAAACCCTGCCGCGCATCAGCCCGCCACACAGCACTGAGCCAACGCCAATCCCCACTGAAAACACCAGCAGCAACAATGTCACCTCATGCCCTGAGCCACGCAAATTATCGCGCACCACCGTCGGCAACTCGGCCAGCACCGTCGCCCCCATCGCCCAGAACCAGCTAAACCCCAATATCGCCAGCCACACCGGCCGGTTGGCCCGCGCGATACGGCATTGCGGCTTGCCCGGACGTGTTACGACCATATGGCCGGCCAGCTCGCCGTCGCCATTGCGGATTCGTTG
>NCFD01000288.1 GCA_002281005.1 Acidocella sp. 35-58-6
CGCCCCACCGTGCAGGTCGGCGACCCATTCACCGAAAAACTCCTTATCGAAGCCTGCCTGGAGCTGATGCAGACTGACGCGATTGTCGCGATCCAGGATATGGGTGCTGCCGGCCTCACCTCCTCCTCTGTGGAAATGGCGGGCAAAGGCGGCGTCGGCATTGAGTTGAACCTCGATACCGTGCCGCAGCGCGAAACCGGCATGTCGGCCTATGAGATGATGCTCTCCGAGAGCCAGGAGCGTATGCTGTTGGTGCTCAAACCCGAACGCGCGGAGATGGCTCGCGCCATCATCGAGAAATGGGATCTCGACTACGCCATCATCGGCAAAATTACCGATACCGGCCGCATCGTCATCACCCATAAAGGCGTGGTTGAAGCCGACATCGAGCTCGCCCCATTATCGGATGAAGCCCCGCTCTATCACCGCCCCTATGCCAGCGCCGCCAAACCAGCCCCGCTTCGCGAAACCCACGACCCGGTTGGCTTTGAAGGCGCTTTGCTCAAACTCATCGCCTGCCCGGACCTCGCCTCGCGCCGCTGGATTTTTGATCAGTATGACTCCACCGTTGGTGGCCAAACCGTCAAACGGCCAGCCCAAGCCGACGCCGCCATCGTGCGGCTTGACGGCACCAACCGCGCTCTGGCCATCACCACGGACTGCACGCCACGCTACTGTGCTGCTGATGCTGAGGCCGGTGGGGCGCAAGCCGTGGCGGAAGCCTGGCGCAACATCACCGCCACCGGTGCCTTGCCTTTGGCCGTCACTGACAACATGAATTTCGGCAACCCGGAAAAACCCGAAATCATGGGCCAGTTCGTCGATGCCATCAAAGGCATGGCGGCGGCCTGTACCGCACTCGATTTCCCGGTCGTCTCTGGCAATGTCTCGCTTTACAATGAGACTGAAGGCAAAGGCATCCTCCCCACCCCCGCCATCGGCGCGGTCGGCGTGATTGAAGATGCCTCGCTCGCCACCGGCCTTGCCATCGCCCCCGGCCAGCAACTCATCCTGATCGGCGACACCAAGGGCGCACTCGGCCAGTCCCTCTGGCTGCGCGAGATCCTGGGCCGCGAGGACGGCGCGCCGCCGGAAGTGAATCTGCTGAACGAACGCGAAAACGGCGATTTTGTGCGCGAGCATATCCTAAACGGTGCCGTGCAAGCCTGCCACGACTTGTCTGACGGCGGCCTCGCCATCGCGCTGGTTGAAATGGCGCTGGCCGGTGACACTGGTATAACCCTGCATCCCGCACCTGAACATATTCCCGCCCACGCCTACTGGTTTGGCGAGGACCAGGCCCGCTATATCCTGGCCGTCACCAACCCCACCGCCATCCTCACCGCCGCCCATGCTGCCGGCATTCCAGCCCGCCACATCGGCCATACCGGCGGCAACAGTTTGACACTCACCGGCGCCAACCCCATATCTCTGGCTACCCTGCGCGACGCCCATGAGGGGTTCTTCCCCACCTGGTTCGCGTGATTTTGCAAGGATAACCACCATGGCTATGCCCGCCTCCGAGATCGAAAAACTGATCAAAGCCGCCCTCCCGGACGCCCAGATCACCATTGAAGATTTGGCTGGCGATAATGACCATTTTGCGGCTACCGTCATCTCTGAAGCGTTTCGCGGTATGTCCCGCGTGCGTCAACACCAACTCGTTTACGCGGCGCTGCAAGGGCGCATGGGCGGCGAACTCCACGCACTCGCCCTGCAAACCTCAGCCCCCGAATAAGGACCTATTATGGACAACCCAGTGTTTGCCGAAATCCAAGCCCATATCGACTCAAGCCCCGTCATGCTTTTCATGAAAGGCACCCCGATGTTCCCGCAATGCGGGTTCTCAGCGCGGGTCATCCAAATCCTCAAACACGCTGACGTACCCTACAAAACCGTCAACGTGCTGGAAAACCCCGAAATCCGCGATGGCATCAAGGAATTCTCAAGCTGGCCCACCATCCCGCAGCTCTACATTAAAGGCGAATTCATCGGCGGCTGCGATATCGTCACCGAAATGTACCAGTCCGGCGAGCTGCAAACCCTGCTCACCGAAAAAGGTATCTCCCACAACGCCGCAGCTTGAGGGATTAGGGTAAGAAAGGCTGAGGGGCAAAGCCCCTTGGCCTTGCGCGCCCCAACCTTTCAGGCAGCTTCGTCATGAAAATTGCCTTTGTTACGGATGAACTGCCGAGGCCAGGCGCAGCCGGGCATCTGGCGTTCAATGCGGCGTTGATTGACTGGCTACGGGCGCGTGGGGATGAGGTTGTTATTTTGCTGGTGCG
>NCFD01000289.1 GCA_002281005.1 Acidocella sp. 35-58-6
TGCAGGGTAAAATTGTTGAAATCCGCCCCGGCCCGGTGGTGACACTCTACGAGCTTGAACCCGCCCCCGGTATTCGCTCCTCGCGTGTCATTGGCCTCGCCGATGATATCGCCCGCAGCCTCTCGGTGGTGGCGGTGCGCATTGCCACGGTCAGCGGCCGCAATGTCATTGGTATTGAGGTGCCGAACGCCAAGCGTGAGACGGTGTTTTTCTCGGAGCTGCTGAGCGGGGCTGACTGGGATATTCAAAGCGGCAAGCTGATGCTGGCATTGGGCAAGGATATCTCCGGCGCCCCGGTATTCGCCGATCTTGCCCGCATGCCGCATCTGCTAATCGCGGGTACCACCGGCTCGGGCAAATCGGTGGGCGTGAATGCCATGATCATGAGCCTGCTGTTCCGGCTGTCTCCTGAACAATGCAGGCTGATCCTCATTGATCCGAAAATGCTGGAACTCTCGGTGTATGATGGCATCCCGCATCTGATGGCACCGGTGGTAACCGAACCTGCCAAGGCGGTGGCCGCGCTCAAATGGGTGGTGCGTGAGATGGAGCGGCGCTACCGCTCGATGAGCCAACTCGCGGTGCGCAACATTGGCGGCTACAACGACCGTGTGAACGAGGCGCGTGCCAAGGGTGAAGTTGTCACCCGCCGCGTGCAAACCGGCTTTGATTCTGAAACCGGCAAGCCGGTATTCGAGGATCAACCGTTGGCGCTGGAGCCGCTGCCGTTCATCGTGGTGTTCATTGACGAGATGGCCGATTTGATGATGGTGGCAGGCAAGGAAATTGAAATTGCCGTGCAGCGTCTGGCGCAAATGGCGCGGGCGGCGGGCATTCATGTGATTATGGCCACGCAACGGCCATCGGTGGATGTTATCACCGGTACCATCAAAGCCAACTTCCCCACCCGTATCAGCTTCCAGGTGATTTCGAAATTCGATAGCCGCACTATTTTGGGTGAGCAGGGTGCTGAGCAATTACTGGGGCAGGGTGATTTGCTTTACATGGTGGGCGGTGGCCGCATTACCCGCGTGCACGGCCCGTTTGTCTCCGACCGCGAGGTGGAGGACGTGGTGGCCTTCCTGCGCGAGCAGGGTGAACCAGCCTATGTCGAAGAAGTCACCGAGCCGATGGAAGACGACACCCCGATGTTGTCTGGCAGTGTGGGCGGTAACACCACTGGCGAGAATGCGTTATACGACCAAGCCGTCTCCCTGGTGGCCCGCGAGGGCAAGGCCAGCACCTCGTTTATTCAGCGGCACTTACAAATCGGCTATAACCGCGCCGCTAAACTCATCGAGCAGATGGAAAAAGACGGTGTGGTTTCGGTCGCCAATCATGTTGGCAAGCGCGACGTGCTGGTGCGCCGTGAACGCGATGACGATTAAGGCTTAAGCCCAAGGCAGACCTGCAAAATACAGGGGTTTCCGCCCCTTCGGTGCGGGCTTATGTCAAACTGATGCTGGTTCCGATCGTCACGAAAAAGCTGCCGCTGCTGCTGGGGTTTTTAATCGCGGTTGGGCCACTTTCCACCGACATGTATTTGCCGGCGTTCCCGCAAATCGCCGCTGATTTTCAAAATCAGGCAGCGCCGCAAATATCATTGGCGGCGTATTTTATTGGCCTGGCTGTGGGGCAGATGACCCAAGGCGCATTGTCCGACCGGTTAGGCCGCCGTTCGCCGTTGCTGGCGGGGCTTATCATTTACACCATTGCCTCGATCGGCTGCGCCTTTTGCTGGAGCGTCTCATCCTTCGCCGTATTCCGGTTTCTGGCGGCCCTGGGCTGCTCAGCCGGGGTGGTGATTCCACGCGCGATGGTGCGTGATCTGGCAGATGGACCGGCGGCCGCCAAATTATTTTCCAAATTGGTCCTGGTGATGGGGGTGGCCCCGATTGTAGCCCCGATGCTTGGTGCGGTGGTGGTATCGATCTCGAACTGGCGCATGATTTTTGTGGTGGCAGCCTCATATGGCGTGCTGGCAGTCTGGCTGGTGTGGCGCAAACTGCCTGACACGTTGCCGCCTGAGCGCCGCACCCGGATTGGGCTGGTGCCGGTGATCGTGCGGTATGTGAATATCAGCCGGGAGCGGGCGTTTATCACCCACGCGGCGGTGGGCGCGTTTACCTCGGCGGCCTTGTTTGCGTATCTCTCGGCCACGCCCCAAATATTCATCGGGGGCTATGGCTGGAACACGGCGGAATACGCGGCATTGTTTGGGATGAACGCGGTGGCCTATATTGGTTATAATCAGATGAACCCGGCGCTGGTAAGCCGT
>NCFD01000290.1 GCA_002281005.1 Acidocella sp. 35-58-6
GGACGCAGTGCAAAGCCAGCGGCAGCGCTCCCGGCCCAGCGGGTGCGCGCCTCTGCCCGCGCCCCTGCCATTGCACCCGAGGACGCCTGGGCGGCGCTCGGTGCCGCCGGCTGCGCGGTCTATGTCTGGGACCTCGCCAGCGACGTCATGGCCTGGAGTCCCAATAGCGGCGCGGTGCTCGGCACCGGCAGCGGCGAAGAGATCGCCACCGGCGCCAGCTTCCTTGCGGCCTGCGGCATCGGTACACGGGCGGCGTCTTATCATGGTTTTCACCATCAGGCCGGCGCGACGGCGCAGGGCGTGCCCTATGAGGCGCTCTGCCACCTGACGATCGCCGGCGCCGCCGCCCCTATCGCCGTGCGGGACCAGGGCCGCTGGTTCCCCGGCCCCGACGGCGCCCCGGCGCGCGCCACCGGCACGCAACAAAATACGAATCGCGGCGGTGTTCATGGAATCGGCCAGGGCTTCACGCATGGAAACTTCGCCGCGGTAGCTGCGCTCGTAATCCTTCGGGTGATAGCCGGCGAGCGATAATGGCGCATCAAGCACGGTATCATCCGGGGTCATGCCCGCTTGCAGGCCAGCCAGCCAGACAACCGGCTTGATGGCCGAGCCGGTCTGGCGGCGGGCCAGCACGGCGCGGTTATAGCCTTCGCGGTCGCCAACCCCGCCCACCAAAGCCCGCACCGCGCCGGTTTTGGCATCCAGCACCACCACCGCGCCCTGGTGCATGTTCAGCGTGTCACCCTCCGCCGAAATCGCCGTGTTGAGCGCTGATTCCGCCGCGGTCTGCAGGCTGGCATTCATGGTGGTAGCCAGCGTGGCATCAACGCCCTCGGGGATCAGCGCGCCGGCCTGTTGCATCGTCCAGAGGGCAAACCAGGAGGAATGCGAGCTCGGTGAGGCAGCATCGGCCAGTTCGGCCTCGGCGGCGGTTTCCTGATCCTGGGTAATGGCGCCATTAGCCAGCATGGCACCGAGCACCTGTAAGGCCCGGTTTTGTGCGGCTTGCGGGTTGGCCAGCGGGTTCAAGGATGACGGGGCTTTTGGTAATCCCGCCAGAATGGCGGCCTCTGCCAAGGTGAGTTTGGTGGCGGGAACGCCAAAATACAATTTGGCGGCGGCATCCACCCCGTAGGCCCCTGCCCCCAGATAAACGCGGTTCAGGTAAATCCCCAAAATCTCAGCCCGCGAATAATGCCGCCATAGCCACAGGCTGAGAATAGCTTCCTGCACTTTGCGGCGCAGGCTGCGCTGGTTGGTGAGGAACAATGTTTTGGCGGTTTGCTGGGTGAGCGTGGAGCCGCCTTGGACGATCTGGCGGTGCGCGAGGTCTGAGATACCCGCCCGTAACATGCCGAACGCATCGAACGCGCCATGAGTTTCAAAGCGTTTATCCTCAATGGCGATAAACGCCGCCGCGACGTACGGCGGTAGCTGGGCGGGGAGTTCAACTTTACCAGCAATATCACCGAATCGCGCTACCAGTTGCCCGGCCGGGTCGAGCAGCACAATGGCGGGACGGCGCGGCTGGGTGATGGCGCTGGCGGGGTTGGGGAGGTCCCAGGTGAACCATAGCAGCACCAGCGACCCCAGTGCCGCAGCCCAAATAGCCGCGATGGTGGCATAACGAAGAGCAAATCCGGCCCGGCGCACCGTTTTGCGGGGCAAAGCAGATTTCGGCAACGCCAGCTTGCGCGGTGCGGCTTTGGCGGGAGGGGTTTTTGGGCGGGCCATTGAAACCTCAGCCTTAGAAAATCCCCTCGCGCCGGGTCAAATGATCGTTGAACCGCAGGTTTTGCCGCCAACTTGGCTTGGCTGGGTCGAGCCGTTATAGACGGCCCCGGTAGCGGGTGTGGCGGAATGGTAGACGCACCGGACTTAAAATCCGTTGGGCCCTAGGCCCGTGGGGGTTCAACTCCCCCCACCCGCACCAATAATCTTTATATCCTCTTTATTTGTTGCACCGCGAATTCGTCTCGCGGCCTTACGCCGTTACGCGCAAACCCACCTCCTGAAAGGCGGTGCGCGATGGGCGATATGATTGCCGTTGGTTACGGAATTTTCGTGTTTGTATTGCTGATGGCCTATGTCATCGGCTGCGAGAAAGTGTGAGACATGTTTGACCTAATTTTCGCGGGCGGCATCTCGGCTGCGCTGCTGGTTTATCTCGTGTGGGCGATGCTGCGCCCGGAAGATTTCTGAAGGCTGAAACAATGACAATGCAAGGGATGCTTTATATTGCGCTGGTGTTTGCGCTGGTGA
>NCFD01000291.1 GCA_002281005.1 Acidocella sp. 35-58-6
GGTCTCGCCAAAGCCATCGCCGGGGCGGATGTGAATGAGGCGCAAATTTTCACCGAACCCTCGCTGCTTTCGCGCCTGCAGGAAGGCCAGATCGACGCCACGCTTGGCTACCAGAGCGCTGTGGTCTCGCAAAAACTGCCGTTCATTAGCCTGCCAGCAGAAATCAACTTCTCCGACCCCAGCAAATCCAAGGATTGGTACAGCAAAGCCGCCCTTACCGTCACCGCCAAAGGTGTGACCAAAACCCTGCACCCCGGTCTGCTGGTGTTCTATGCAGCGGCCTTAAAAAACGCCACCAACCCGGTGGCAGCGCAGGGCTTTGTGGATTTTCTGGCCAGCAAAACCGGTCAGGCAATCTTTGCAGAATATGGCTACGGACCAGCCAAAGGACCAAAAATCTGACCAAGCAGCGGCCACTCGATATCATTCCCACAACTCATGCCCGTGGGCGCCCCCGTGCGCACGGGCAGCTTTTTTTGCGTCTGCTCGGCGTCGCCCTGCCCGTCAGCATTCTGCTCACCCTGGGCTTCCTCACTGTTCCATTATTTGGCTTGCTCAGCGGCGGCGATTGGTCAAATACCAGCCTGTCCGCCGATGATATCCGCGCCGTCATCACATCACTCCTGGGCGGCGTTGTTGCACTTGGGCTGATTGCTCTGTGCGGCACACCTCTTGCGCTGTACCTCGCCCGCCGCAAAACCCGTTTAAGCGGCCTGGCTGAGGCGCTGGTGCTGATCCCGATGCTGATGCCCACCCTGGCGATCGGCATATTATTGGCTGCGTTTTATGGCCCCGCCGCGCCGGTGGGCGCAGCCTTGGCCAATATCGGGCTGATGCTCACCAACACCCCGGCGGCCTTTGTGCTGGCCGCACTCTACGCCGCCTTGCCCACCTATATCATCGCCGCCCGCGCCGCCCTGTCGCAGGTGCCCGGCGAATTAGAAGACGTCGCCCGCACGCTGGGCATCGCCGGCGTGCCGCTGTTTTTCCGCGTCACACTGCCGTTGGCGCACCGCGGACTCGCAGCGGCGCTGGCACTGGCCTGGGTAAGGGCGATGGGCGAATTCGGCATCGTCCTGATCATCGCCTATTTCCCGCAGGGCCTGCCGGTGCGGCTATGGGTGGATTTGCAGGACCAAGGCATCAGCGCCGTATTCCCTCTGCTGGCGGTGTTTCTGGTCGTGGCTTTGCCGCTGCCGCTCTGGCTGGGTTTGCGTAGCCGCCACGCCCCACAGTAACCAGGGAGCGTGACGCTCCTTATCAACTACACCCTGACCAACCCGGTGACGCTCAGCGCCTGTTTTGAAGTGCGCGGCTTCACCGCCCTGCTGGGCCGCTCTGGTGCCGGCAAAACCTCGCTGCTGAAAGCCCTGGCCGGACTGTTGCCTGCCACCGGCACACCGTGGGCGGAGCTTGCCCCGCAGCACCGCCCGGTTGGTTATCTGCCGCAAGGTGCTGCTTTGTTCCCGCACCTCACCGTGCTCGAAAACGCCGCCTTCGCGCTCACCGGGCCGGACCGCCTGAAGCTCGCCCAGCAATATCTCGATGACCTCAACATCGGCCATCTTGCCGCCCGCAACGGCAGCAAGATTTCTGGCGGTGAGGCCCAGCGCGTCGGGCTGGCCCGCGCTCTGGCCCGCCGCCCGCAGCTTCTGCTGCTCGACGAGCCTTCCGCCGCCCTCGATGCCGCCACCCGCGACGAGGTACTGGCGCAGTTGATCGACACCATTGACGCCACCGGCATCCCTGCTTTGGCCGCCACCCATGACCCTGCCATTGCGGCCCTGGCCGATTGGGTGGTGCTGCTGGCGGATGATCAGATCATCCAGCAAGGCACACCCCGGCATTTGTTTGACAACCCCACCAGCATCGCCGCCGCGCAACTGCTCGGCTATCAGAATTTCTGGCCGGAGGCTGGCGCCACCTGCACCATTCGCGCAGAGGACATCCAGATCGCTCCCGCCGGCCGCCCCGCCATGATCACCGGCATCCGTGAGCAAGGCCGCGATTTCCGCCTGACTTGCGAGATGCCGGAGCCAGTTATCGTGATCATCCGCGCTGGTGACGCCGCCGCCTATGAAATTGGGCGGCAGGTGAACTTATTTTTCCCGCCCGCTAAAGTGAGGCTTTTGTCAAGTTGAGCCTATGGCGCAGCGCACAATGGCTGCTTGCTGGTTATTCACGTTTGGAGTAGCACGCCCAAAACCTTTCGCGTCTGATCTTCAACCAACTCTCAGA
>NCFD01000292.1 GCA_002281005.1 Acidocella sp. 35-58-6
GTTCAGCAGATGCAATCCGGTGGTGGCGGTGGTGGTAGCGGTGGTTCAGCGCTTGGAGGCTCGTCGGCCCCTCCGCCGGTGGTGCAGGGTGATGGGACACCGCCGGATGCCAACGTGGAGACCAACCTGCTTACCCAAGTGAACCAATTGCAGAGCCAGGTGCAGGACCTGAATGGTAAGGTGGACACCCTTCAAAATCAGCTCAATACGCAAAATGCTTCGATGCAGAAGGAAATCGACGATCTGAAATTCCAGATGGCCAATGGCAGCACGCCGCCGGTTCCCGGCGCAGCCCCAGGTGCAGCCCCGGGTGCAACCCCGGGTGCAGCAATGCCGCAAAACGCACCGCAATCGCTCAACGCCCCTGCTACCGACGTGCCCAGTCCGGCAGCCGCGCCTGCTGCTGCCGTAGCACCCAAGGTAGCGCTGCGTGACGCACAAGCGGCGCTGGCCAAACATAATTATGCCGTGGCTGAGCAGAATGCCCGCAGCATTTTAGCCACCGCCAAAAGCTCCCCTGAAGGCTATCAGGCGCAATATATTCTAGCGCAGTCGTTGTACGGCCAGGGTAAAAACCAGGATGCGGCGATTGCGTTTGATGACGCTTATAACCGTGCCCACACGGGCCCTAACGCGCCCGGTGCTTTGCTCGGGTTGGCCAATTCACTTACGGCCATTCATCAGGCCTCAGCCGCATGTGACACGTTGGCTTCGCTGAACAGCCAGTTCCCCGACCCGCCGAAAGGGATGGCGCCGGCCATCGCCGCCGCCAGTCACCGGGCGCATTGCAACTAAATTTTGCGGCCTCGATGGCCCGGCTTGGGCCGTTCGGCGCGGCGCCGCGGCTGGCCGTGGCGGTATCGGGTGGTGCCGATAGTACTGCTTTGGCGTTGCTGGCCCATCATTGGGCGATGGGGCAAGGTGGCTCCCTGGTTGCTTTCATTGTTGATCATGGCTTGCGTTCTAACTCCTTGGCGCAGGCGGTGCTTACTCAATCGCGCCTCGCTGCCCGCGCTATCCCGGCGCGGCTGCTCAGGCTGACCGGCTTGCCCCAGGGGGCTAAATTACAGGAAGCGGCACGCATCGCCCGTTATGAGGCCCTTATGGCCGCTTGCCGGGCTGAAACCTGCCTGTTTTTGCTGCTCGGGCATCATGCCGGGGATCAATCCGAGACCGTGACCATGCGTGCCAGACGTGGCCCGCATGGGCTGGAGGGCATGGCCGGGTGGACAGCCCGCAACGACACTGTGTTGCTACGCCCTTTGCTGGGTACGAAGCCCGAACTTCTTCGGGCGTTTCTGGCGGCGCAACATATGGAATGGGTGGAAGACCCGTCCAACAGCAATGAAAAATTCGAGCGCGTCAGGGTTCGTAAGGCGGGCACCCAAATGCCAGCCGCCGATTCGTCGCAGCGCCAAAACGACGAGCACGCCGCAGCGGAATTTATTGCCAGGCACGTGGTCCTGCGGCCGGAAGGATTTGCGGTGGTGCAGGCGCATTCAATGCCGGCGGCGGCGTTGGCGGCGTTGTTGCGCGTGGTTGCCGGTGCTGTGTACCCGCCGGCCCAGGCTTCGGTGCGGGTGCTGGCGGCAAATTTGGCCCCGGCCACGCTGGGCGGGGTTCGCATCGCCCGCACAGCAAAATTGGGTGGCGGTTGGCTGCTGGCTCGCGAACCCGCCGCCTGTGCGCCCGCCATTGCGGCGCTGCCATATGCGTTGTGGGACCACCGCTTCCGGCTCAACGCCCCAGCCGCCGGCCAGTCGTTCGGCGCTCTTGGTGACGATGCCGCTGATTTTCGTAAATCGAGTGCGCTGCCGGCCCTGGTTTTGCGCGGTATGCCTTGTTTACGCCACGAAGGAGTGGTCTCATCCTTTCCTGTACCATGTCAATTTACCCCACCTTACCCGGCCACCTCCCACCCATTTTTCTCATAAAACGCAATGCGGTTGTGCGGGGCTGTCAAATCGCTAGACTATGCCTATGTTGACGTCTGACATGAAGTTTTAATGGCAACGGCTAATGATGCGTGCCATGTTGAACACGAAGCTACGGGGCTTTGCGAAAGCGGGGCTGCCTTTTTTGAAAGAATTGGACAAGGCTAGATGAATAATCTTGGTCGTAATATCGCACTCTGGGTCGTTGTGGCGCTGTTTTTAGTGGTGCTTTTCAACGTGTTCCAACCCTCAACCAGCAGCACCAGCGCCACCCCCGTGGCCTATTCCAGCTTCCTGGACGAG
>NCFD01000293.1 GCA_002281005.1 Acidocella sp. 35-58-6
TGGTCTCCCCATCAGGGGTTTGCAGCGGGCCGGAGAGAACCACGCTGACACCAAAATGCTCGCCCGTTTCGATGAAGGCCCTGTGGGCCGTGTAGTGCTGTAGCCGCGATGCCAGGGCATTTGGGCGGTCCAGCGCGTGAACGGCAAATAACGGCATCTTGCTTGAATCTTTCTATGGGCTGAAGCACATGTAGTCTGATTGCAAAAGTTAGATATGGTCTGGCACGCCACCCAGCTTTGAGCCAGTCGCGGGCAATTTTGGATAAGGAATTTGACATGAAACTATTGCGTTATGGCGATGAAGGGCAGGAACAATGGGGTTTGCTCGACGCTGAGGGCAAAATCCGCAGCCTGTCAGACGCGCTGGTAGGGTTTGCGGGCGATGCGTTGAGCCCGGCCTGGATTGAACATCTATCCAAGCTGCCGCCGCACACGCTGCCATTTTTGAAGGCTGATCACCGCATTGCTGCGCCGATTCCCCGGCCTCTCAATTTCGTCTGCATCGGGTTGAACTATGCCGACCATGCGGCGGAAACCGGCGGGAAAATCCCGAAGGAGCCGATTATTTTCCTGAAATCGCTCTCCGCCTTCAGCGGCCCGTTTGATGACATCAAAATCCCCCGCGGCTCTGAGAAGACCGATTGGGAGGTGGAACTTGGCGTGGTGATCGGCACCAAGGCCAGTTACGTAAGCGAGGCGGATGCGCTGGATTATGTGGCTGGGTACTGCACCGTGAATGATGTGTCTGAGCGCGCCTACCAGATGGAGCGCTCCGGCACCTGGGATAAAGGCAAAGGCTGCGACACCTTTGGCCCGGTCGGGCCCTACCTGGTCACCAAGGATGAGGTGCCGGACCCCCAGAATTTGAACCTCTGGACCGAGGTGGATGGTATCCGCCGCCAGGATGGCAACACCAAAACCATGGTGTTCGGGGTGAAGATGCTGGTGAGCTATGTCTCGCAGTTCATCACGCTATATCCCGGCGACATTATCGCGACCGGCACCCCGCCGGGGGTGGGGCTGGGCATCAAGCCGGAGCCGGTATTCCTGAAGGCCGGGCAGACGCTGAAGGTTGGCGTGCAGGGCCTGGGCGAGCAGACCTACAAAACCATCGCCGCTTGAAACCTGGAGTTCCTTATGATCACCGAATTCGCCGAAATCACTGTCAAACCCGGCATGGAGCAGGAGTTTCAGGATGGCGTGGCCACTTGCCAGCCGGTATTTGCCCGTGCCGCCGGGTGCCATGGGCTGGAATTGCACCATTCCATTGAAAACCCCCAGCATTTTATCCTGATGGTGAAGTGGGAAAGCGTTGCCCACCATATGGAAACCTTCCGCAATTCGCCGGATTTTCAAATCTGGCGGGGCGCGGTGGGGGCCTGTTTTGCCGCGCCGCCAAAGGTGTATCACACCAAAACCACCATCCGCTGATTGGCTTTTTGAGCGCGAAATTGGTAGGGGAGCCGGATGGACCAGGCTCTCCCCCTTATTGAATCCGCAACCGGCATTCCGCCCCGCCGCACCTTTGCGATCATCTCGCACCCTGATGCCGGCAAAACCACGCTGACGGAAAAATTGCTGCTGTTCGGCGGCGCCATCCGCGAAGCCGGCATGGTGAAGGCCCGGCAGGACAGGCGCCAGACGCGATCGGACTGGATGAAAATCGAACGCCAGCGCGGCATTTCGGTGACGTCATCGGTGATGACATTCGAGTTCGGCGGCGCGGTGTTCAACCTGCTCGACACACCAGGCCACGAAGACTTCTCTGAGGATACCTACCGTACGCTCACCGCCGTTGACAGCGCGGTGATGGTCATCGATGCCGCCAAGGGCATCGAGTTGCAGACCAAAAAACTGTTCGAGGTTTGCCGTCTGCGGAACATTCCCATCACAACCTTCATCAACAAGGTGGACCGCGAAGGGCAAAACCCGTTTGAGCTGTTGGATGAAATTTCCTCAACACTGGCGCTGGATATCTGCCCGATGGTCTGGCCGATCGGCACCGGCGGGCTGTTCCGGGGCTGCTTTGATATTCGCAATAATCGATTGGTTTCAGCGGTGAAGCCGGGGGATACCAAAACCGAGCCAAAATTCGCCATCCCGGCTGACCAGAAGGCGCAGTTGGAGGAGGATATCGAACTCATCCATGCGGCCTTCCCGCCGTTTGATTTACAGTCATTCTCGGAGGGGCATTTAACGCCGGTGTATTTCGGCTCGCGCAGCATCAACCTCAAGC
>NCFD01000008.1 GCA_002281005.1 Acidocella sp. 35-58-6
ATTTGTAAGCTTGGCGCAGCATCTTTGTGGACAACTCAAACAGCGGCCGGCCTGAAAGCCCGCCCGCCTCAGCCTTGTGCGCACTCTGCAAACTCTCGGGCCGGGAGATGGTGGTGTTGGAAATAATCAGCCCCGCTACTTTACGAGCCGCGCAAACTTCCACCACCGAGGCCAGTCCATCCTCGGGCAAATCCGGCGCGATTTTCACGAATACCGGTTTGTTCGTGACAATGGCATCGAGAATCCCAACCAGCCGCGCCTCGCTCTGCAAATCGCGCAGGTTCGGCGTGTTGGGCGATGATATATTGATGGTGATGTAATCCGCATGTGGCGATACCGCATTCACCAAAGCCGGATAATCGCGCTCGGGGTCAGCGCCTTCCTTATTGATCCCCACATTGGCGCCCAGCGCCACCGATGCGCGGTCGGCGCGGCGCAAATTGGCCAAAAACTCATCCAACCCGGCGTTGTTGAACCCCATGCGGTTGATCACCGCGCGGTCTTCCATCAGCCGGAACAAACGCGGGCGCGGGTTACCGGCTTGCGGACGCGGCGTCACCGTACCTGCCTCGATAAACCCAAATCCCAGCCGCCCCAGCGCCGTCACCGCCACCGCGTTTTTATCAAACCCGGCGGCCAGACCAATCGGGTTACGTAAACTCCGGCCAAAGGCGGTCACCGCCAGGCACGCATCATCGCCGGTGGCATCATGCCCGGCCAGCCCGAACCTTAGCGCATACATTGAGAGCCGATGCGCGGTTTCAGGGTCGATCTGCCGCAACAGCGGCACCAATGCCGAAGCCAGGGCCGGGGTCATTTCACATAAACAAGAATATCGGTTTCCGTGCCCGAACTTGCCGCCGTCAGCGTGACATTTTCCGGCGCCACACCATCCCCGATAATCGCCTGCGCCACCGAAGCGGCCGTGCCAGACAACGCCGCCAGCTTCGCTGCCGCCGCATCCGGCCCGCTGCCCATGGGCGAGACCGACCGCACTTCAAACTGCGCCGCCGGCTTAATGGCCCGCGCCTCATGCACGGCCTTGGCCACCGGCGTTGCAAAATCCACGGTCCCCGGTGGAATGGTGATCAGTGGCACCCGCCCGGCGAAGGCCTTGGTGGCGGCAATGCTGGCTGGGTCCGCCGCCACCGGGGCTGGCGCAAAGGTGGCCCGGCTAGGCAGGCTACAGGCGGCAAGCAGAACGGGCAGCAAAATGATATATCGCATGGCGTCTCGTTTAGAGCCTGCCCGCGCGCAAGCCAACCCACGGCCAGCCCACGGGTCAGGCCGCGCCGCAGCCAGGGGGTGCATTTGCCGCCAACCCCCCTTACATAGCGGCATCATCCGCGTTGCATCTTCTGGGGGCCTCATGTCGCAAAAAACCATTCTCGTCACCGGCGCCACCGCCGGGTTTGGCGCTGCTTTCGCCCGCCGCTTCGTGGCTGACGGCCACCGCGTCATCGCGACCGGCCGCCGGTTGGAGCGCCTGGAGAGCCTCGCCGCTGAACTCGGCCCCAACCTGCTGCCCGCCGTGCTCGATGTTACTGACCACGCCGCCGTCGCCAATTTCCTCACCACCATCCCGCCAGCCTGGCGTGAGATCGATGTGCTGATCAATAATGCCGGTCTGGCATTGGGCCTCTCCCCGGCCTGGAGCGCTGACCTCGCGCATTGGGACCAGATGATCGCCACCAACATCTCTGGGCTGGTGCATGTCACCCGCGCCATTCTGCCTGGCATGGTGGAGCGCAATACCGGCATCATCATCAATATCGGCTCGGTCGCCGGCACCTATCCGTATCCCGGCGGCCATGTTTACGGCAGCACAAAATCCTTCGTCTCGCATTTTTCGTTGAATTTGCGGGCCGATTTGCTGGGCAAGAACATCCGCGTCACCAGCCTGGAGCCAGGGCTCGTCGGCGGTTCGGAATTCAGCAATGTACGCTTTGAAGGCGATGCCAGTCGCGCCGCCGCGGTTTATGCCGGCACGCAAACCCTGATGCCTGAGGACATGGCCGAAACCGCCGCCTGGATCATCAGCCTGCCCGCGCATGTCAACATTAACCGCATCGAGGTGATGCCAGTCGCCCAGGCCAGTGCTGCGCTATCGGTCAGCCGCACGGCTTCAACTTAAAATCGTTGGCAACCAGCCCGCCAGTGCCTACATTCATTCCATGAGTGATGAATTCGACCTGAAGCTGGTAAGCGCTGCCTTCGCCCTGGCTGCTGAAAAAGGCTGGCGGCACGTTTCGGTAGCCGCCGCCGCCCGCGAGGCCGGGCTTGACCTTGGCCATGCCCGCCAAAAATTCTCCGGGTGTCACGCCATTCTCAAGCGTTTCGGCCAGCTGGCGGACGCCCATGCGCTGAACGGTGCTCTCACCGAGGGGCCGGTGAAAGACCGGCTGTTCGACAGCGTGCTCCGCCGCTTTGATTTTTTACAGATGCATCGCGCCGGGGTTCTGGCCTTGCTGCGTGGCCTGCCGCTGCAACCGGAACTGGCCGCGTGGCTGACGGCGCAAAATCTGATCTCGATGGGCTGGCTGCTGGAAGGGGCCGGCGTTTCCAGCACCGGCATCCGCGGACATTTCCGTAAACGCGGCCTACTGGCGGTGTGGGCCTGGGGCCTGCGCGCCTGGGTGCGCGATGAGAGCGAAGATTTATCTGCCACCATGGCCGCCATTGATGTAGCCTTAACCCGCGCTGACCAGATTGCCGCGCGGTTTGCCCCCGAGGGCTTTACGCCCGAGACCGAAGACAGCCCCGACGAACCGGAATTACCGCTCGATACGCCCGACTAACCAACACCATCCCCCCCGAAGGAGTCTCCCCATGGCCGAGAAAAAACCCGCTGCCGCCGCGCCCAAAGAAGCACCTTCCCTCATGCCCAAAGTGCCGGCCTTCATGAAGGATTTTGATGTCTCTAAAATGTTCAGCGAGATGAAAGTGCCGCCGATGCCGGACATGGAAGCAATTCTGGCCGCCCATAAGCGCAACCTCGAAGCCATCTCAGATGCCAACCGTGTCGCCCTTGAAGGTGCCCAGGCCGTGGCCCGCCGCCATATGGAAATCATGCAATCCACCATGTCCGGCTTGACCGAAACGCTGAAAGGCATGTCGGTCACCGAAAAGCCCGCCGAACGCGCCGCCAAACAGGCTGAACTGCTCAAGCAGGCCTATGAAAACGCCGTCTCCAACACCCGCGAGCTGGGCGACCTGATCCAAAAATCCAACGCCGAAGCGATGGAAAAACTCAACCACCGCTTCTCCGAAGCAATGAGCGAGATGAAGACATTGTTCAAAAAACCCTAACTCGTCATCCCCGCGAAAGCGGGGACCTCCCCACCCTAGCATGCCCCCTGGCAGTTGGCGGGCGCAGGCGCATAAAGTTCCCCATGTCCCAAGCCTTCGCCCGTAACGCCCCCGTCACCTTCATCCCGGAAAAGCCCGAACCCCGCGCACCGCTGAAACCTTTGCGCGTGGTCTCGGCGTTTGAGCCTTCGGGCGACCAGCCCGCAGCCATCAAACAACTATTGGCAGGCATTGCCGCCGGCGAGCGCGACCAGGTGCTGCTCGGCGTCACCGGCTCCGGCAAAACCTTCACCATGGCCAAGGTGATTGAGAGCATCCAGCGCCCCACGTTGGTTTTAGCGCCCAATAAAACCTTGGCCGCGCAATTATACGCCGAGATGAAAGCGTTTTTCCCGGATAACGCGGTGGAATATTTCGTCTCCTACTACGATTATTACCAGCCGGAAGCCTATGTACCGCGCTCGGACACGTACATCGAAAAAGACTCCGCCATTAACGAAACCATCGACCGGATGCGCCACGCCGCCACCCAAGCGCTACTGGAGCGCTCGGATGTCATCATCGTCGCCTCGGTCTCCTGCATCTACGGCATCGGCTCGGTTGAGACCTACTCCAAAATGGTGGTGCGATTGGAAACCGGCGGCCGAATTGATCGGGATTCATTGGCCCAGGCACTGGTAGGTTTGCAATACCGCCGTAACGACATCGCGTTTGCCCGCGGCTCCTTCCGCTTGCGCGGCGAGGTGGTGGACATCTTCCCCAGCCAATTCGAGGACCGCGCCTGGCGCGTGACATTGTTCGGCGATGAGATCGAAAAAATCTCGGAGTTCGACCCTCTCACCGGCGAGCAAACCGCCGTGCTCGAAAATATTTCCATCTACGCCAACAGCCACTATGTCACGCCACGCCCGACGCTGACCCAGGCCATTGGCAAAATCAAACGCGAATTGAAAGACCGGCTGGATGAATTTGTCGCGCAAGGCAAATTACTGGAAGCCGAGCGGCTGCAGCAGCGCACCACGTTTGACATCGAAATGATGGAAACCACCGGCCACTGCAAAGGCATCGAGAATTATTCCCGCTACCTCTCAGGCCGCAACCCCGGCGAGCCGCCACCGACATTATTCGAATATCTGCCCGCTAACGCGCTGCTGGTGGTCGATGAAAGCCATGTCACGGTGCCGCAGATCGGCGGCATGTATAAAGGCGACTTTTCACGCAAATCCATCCTCGCTGATTACGGCTTCCGCCTGCCAAGCTGCATTGATAACCGGCCCCTGAAATTTGAGGAATGGGAGAGTTTCCGCCCGCAATCGGTGTTCGTCTCCGCCACCCCCGGCCCATGGGAACTTGCGCGCACCGGCGGGACGTTTGCCGAACAGATCATCCGCCCGACGGGCCTGGTGGACCCCATCACTGAAATCCGCCCGGTCGAGCATCAGGTCGATGATTTACTTGGCGAGATCAAACTGGTCACCAAACAAGGTGGGCGCGTGCTGGTCACCACCCTGACCAAGCGCATGGCCGAGGACCTCACCGAATACCTCACCGAGCAAGGCATCAAGGTGCGATATTTACATTCCGATGTGGACACGCTGGAGCGCATCGAAATCATCCGCGATTTGCGCGTCGGCGTGTTCGATGTCCTCATCGGGATCAATCTTCTCAGGGAAGGCCTCGATATTCCTGAATGTATGCTGGTGGCGATTCTCGATGCCGACAAGGAAGGCTTCCTGCGCTCTGTTACCTCGCTGGTGCAAACCATTGGCCGCGCCGCCCGTAATGTTGATGGCCGGGTGATTTTATACGCAGACACCATGACCCGCAGCTTAACGCAGGCACTGGGTGAAACCGAACGCCGCCGCACCAAACAAACCGCCTGGAATGCCGCCCACGGCATCACCCCGCAAAGCATCCGCAAAAACATCGGCGAGGTGATTCATTCCGTATTCGAACAGGATTATGTGACGGTCTCGCCGATCAAGGATTCCTCGGTTGATGAATTTGTCGGCAAAGATCTTGGCGCCTCCATCACCATGCTGGAAGGCCGAATGCGCGCCGCCGCCGCTGATCTGGAATTTGAGGAAGCGGCAAGGCTGCGCGATGAAATCAAGCGGCTGGAAGCCCTGGCCCTCGGCCTCGCCCCGCCACCGCCGCCCTCACGTAAACCCAAAAACACCGGCCCAGTGCCACTGGGCCCCGGCGGCGGCGGTTACGACCCCGCATTGCGCAAAGGCAAACGCGGCAAGGCAAGGTGATTTTTATCCGTGCCAGTTTGACTGTCCCCCCCGAAAAGTCCCACTATTCCCTCATGAAATATCTTCCTCTTCTGGCTCTCCTCACCCTCACCCCCGGTCTCGCCGCGGCGGCTGATCTCGCCAGCGCCCTCACCGGCCAGGATGCCACCTACACGCTCACGCTGGCCAAGGTGCGCACCCATGATGTCACCGGGGCCACCGGTGCCATGCGGTTTTCGATGGTGGATGGCTGCACCGGCTGGGGCACCACCCAGCATATGACCCTGCTGATCCGCAACGCCGACGGCTCGCTGAATAAATCCGTCTCGGACTACATGACCTGGGAAACCAAGGACGGCAAAACGCTCACCTTCGTGCTGCGTGAGCGCGACAATGACGGCAAGCTTGTCACCGACGATGCCGGCACCGCCACCCATACCGGCCCCGACAATGCCGGCCAGGTGGTGTACACCACACCCGCCGGCCGGTTAATGCCGCTGCCGCCCGGCACATTGTTCCCGATGGCGCATACCGAAACCCTGCTGGCGGGCGGCACGAGCGGCAAGAAAACCATCGCCGTCCCGCTGTTTGACGGCACCTCAGACTCCGGCGCCCAAAATACATTTATCGCCATTCTCGGCCACCAGGGCCCGCAACCCAGCCCATTTCCGGTTCTCGCCAAACTGCCAAGTACCGATGTGGATATTTCCTTCTATGACCGTAAAAATTCCGACCAAAACCCGAACTTCCGCAGCCAGATGCGCTATTATGACGATGGCGTTGCCACCAACATCCTGCTCGATTTCGGCGACTTCGTGATGCGCGGCAAGCTGGACAAGCTCACCATCCCCGCCTCCACCTGCAAATAATCCAAAGGACTCCCATGCAAGATGTTTTTATTGTCTCCGGGCAACGCACCGCTATTGGTGATTTTGGTAAAAGCCTGAAGGAGATTCCGCCCACCAAACTCGGTGAAATCGCCATCCGCGCTGCCCTCAAGGCCGGTGGGATCGAAGCCGCTGAGATCCAGCATGTGGTGATGGGTAATGTCATCCACACCGAACCGCGTGACGCTTATATCTCGCGCGTGGCCGCGGTTGATGCCGGGATTCCCATTGAGACTCCGGCGCTTACCGTCAACCGCCTGTGTGGCTCCGGCTTGCAGGCCATTATCACCGCCGCCCAGACCATCATGCTGGGTGATGCCGAAATCACCATCGGCGGCGGTGCGGAATCGATGTCGCGCGGCGGTTATTTACTGCCCAATGAACGCTGGGGCGCCCGCCTCGGCGATGGCAAGGTAATGGACATGGTGGTGGGCGCCCTGCATGACCCGTTCGGCCACGGCCACATGGGCATCACGGCGGAAAATATCGCAACGCGCTACCAAATTACGCGTGATGAGCAGGATGCGTTCTCACTGGAATCCCACCGCCGCGCCGCCCATGCCATCGCCCATGGCTACTTCACCAGCCAGATCACGCCGGTTGAACTGGCATCCCGCAAAGGCCCGATAGCATTTACCACTGATGAGCATGTGCGCGATGACATCAGCGCCGACAAACTCAGCGCCCTGAAACCAGCTTTCAAAAAAGACGGCTCGGTGACGGCGGGCAACGCGTCAGGCCTGAACGATGCCGGTGCTGCCGTGGTGCTGATGAGCGGTGCACAAGTGAGTAAGCGCAACGCTAAGCCGATGGCCCGCATTGTCGCCTACGGCCATGCCGGGGTGGACCCTGATTACATGGGTCTAGGGCCGATTCCGGCCTCGCAAATCGCCCTCAAAAAAGCCGGACTCACCGCCGCTGACATCGACATTGTGGAGTCCAACGAAGCCTTTGCCGCCCAGGCCTGCGCGGTCTCGCGCGACCTCGCCCTCGACCCTGCCAAAGTAAACCCGAACGGCGGCGCCATTGCGCTGGGCCACCCGATTGGGGCTTCAGGTGCCATTATTGCCATCAAGGCGATGTATGAATTGCACCGTACCCAAAAACGCTACGCGCTGGCCACCATGTGTATCGGCGGCGGCCAGGGCATCGCGCTGATCCTCGAGCGCGTCTAAAAACAACAAAGCCGGTGGAGATCATCCACCGGCTTTGTCTGCAAAACGGTCGTCGTATGGCTCAGCCTTGATCAGGTGCCTTTTTGCCAAGGCCAACGCCGACAAATAACGCCTGACCCTGCCGGATGATGCGCAAAGCCACTGCGGGGCTGCCGGATTTTTTGGCAGCCTCGATCGCAGCCACCGCCTGGTCTGGCGAGTTGATGTCCTTCGGCCCCACGCCCACCAGCAAGTCCCCGGCCTGCAACCCAGCCTGATCCGCCAGAGAGTTCGGCTTCACTTTCACAATCACCGCCCCTTGAGCGGACGATGGCAGGTTAAGCTGTCCGCGCGTATCGGGTGTCAGCGGCGCGATGGTCAGCCCCAGCCCCGCCTGCCCCGGCGTCGCTTCGCTCGGTGCACTATTGGCTTGCTTGAACGCCGCATCCGGGTTGGCAGGCATGGTAGTCACCGCCACCGAGATGGTGCTGGTTTTGCCGCCACGGACGTATTCGATGCTGGTATCATGGCCCGGGTCCACGTTGGCGATATCAGATGCCAGATCGCCCGGGTTGGTGACCGGCGCGCCGTTGACCTTGGTGATCACGTCACCGGGCTGCAAACCGGCCCGGAAAGCCGGGCTGCCGGGCGAGATCGCCGCGATCAGCGCCCCATCTTTGGATGGATCCTCAGACGGCAGGCCCATCGCCTGCGCCATCTGTGGCGAAATTTCCTGCGCCGCGACGCCCAAATACCCGCGCACCACTTTGCCGCCAGTTTGCAACTGGTCCACCACCCGCTTGACCATGTCGGACGGAATGGCAAAGCCAATACCCACCGACCCACCGGTGGGCGAGAGGATGGCTGTGTTGACGCCGATCACTTCACCATGCTGGTCAAACAGCGGACCGCCGGAGTTGCCTTCATTGATCGGCGCATCGATCTGGATGAATTTATCATAGGGACCGTCGCCGATATCGCGGCCGAGCGCTGAGACAATGCCCGCCGTGACCGTACCGCCCAGACCAAATGGGTTGCCAAGTGCGATCACCCATTCGCCGGGTTCCACATTGGCTGAGCTGCCGATATCCACGTACGGCAATGGCCGGCCAGCATCGATCCTCAACACCGCCAGGTCAGTCCGGGCATCGGTGCCAAGGATTTTGGCGGGATAGGTTGAACCGTTGGAGAGCGTGACGGTGACAGTTTTGGCGTCCTTGACCACGTGGTTATTGGTCACCACGATGCCCGATGAGTTGATAATGAAGCCCGACCCTTTGGCCTCAACCGCTTGCTGCTGCTGCGGAATACCCTGCAGCCCAAACGGGAAGCCCGGCGGGAAGCCCGGAATATTGGGCAAGCCCTGCGGCATCTGGCCCTGCGACTGGCCGTCACCGTCACCGCCCACATTGTCGGAGGTCTGGTCGAGTTTGAGATGCACATCAATTGAAACCACCGCCGGGGTGACCTTTTTCACGAGATTCGTGAAATCCCCCACCGGGGTAAAATTCTGCTGAACGGCGGCCGAAGCATTCAGCGCGGGATCAGGGTCGGCGGCGAGAGCGCGCGTGGCCAACGCACCGCCTAGGGCGGTTGCCCCTAAAAGCAGCAAGCCCAACGCCACGCTACGATGTTTTGTATAACGCATAATTCACCCGGCTCCTTGAAAAAACTACTGAAACACCAGAGACTAACGGCTGGTTAAGTCGTTTCTCTGCCGCTTCTTAACGCCACCGCACTATACCGCGATAAGGCCAGCAGATGAAAGAGTTGTTACCTGAAAAGCACACTCAAGGGAAAACGTAGATTATTTACGAATTGTCACCGGGGCGCCAACATCACGCCCGTACATCCACCAACACAATTTCAGCCGCCTCAATCGCCTCAATCGTCACTTTAGGCTCCTCGTGCAGGGCCACGCCATCGCGCTCATGGGCCAAAAGCCCGTTCACCTTAATCTCGCCCACCGCCGCCACTAGGTACGCTGCACGGCCTGGCTGCAAATTATACGTGGTGGTTTCACCCGCCTGCATCTTCACTGCCAGCACGGCAGCATCGGCATAAAGCGGGAGCGCCTCGGTTCCAGCATCAACCGGCCGGCCGCTGGCCAGCACCTGCAACCCTTCACCGGTGGCGCGTGGAAATTCCCGCGCCTGCCAGCCTGGCTTCACGTCACGCTCATCAGGTGTGATCCATATCTGGAACAGCCTCGTTGCCTCGCTCTCCTGGTTCATCTCGGCGTGCCGAATGCCGGTCCCGGCATGCATCACCTGCACATCGCCGGCCCGTGTCGCGCCCACATTGCCCAGGCTGTCCTTGTGGGTGATCGCACCTTGGCGCACGAAGGTGATGATTTCCATATTATCGTGCGGATGCGCGCCAAAACCGGTGCCTGGCGCAATTTCATCGTCATTCCATACCAAAAGTGCGCCGAACCCCATCCGCTTCGGGTCGCGGTAATGGCCGAAACTGAAATGATGTTTGGCGTTCAGCCACTCGTTACGAAACGCGCCAAGCGAGGCAAACGGGCGAATATCAATCATGGAACTCTCCTAGTATCTCCTGGGGGACGAATTCAGATTTTCGATAGGATCGCAGCGCGACACAATCTCAAACCATCCGGCTCCAATCGTTTGATATCGAATGATTTAGTCCTTACCGCTCTCATTGCAAGTGGCCGCCGCCAGTCCCACCCGGCGTAACAAATCATCCAGTGTTGCGATTTCCGCATCGGTCAGGCCGGTCATGGCGGCGGCAATATCGCCGGCATGGCGGGGAAACAAGCAACCAATAAATTTCCGCCCGGCTTCGGTGAGCCCAACCTCGACGCTGCGCTTATCCGCCGCCACCCGGCAGCGTGTCACAAACCCGCGCTCCTCAAGCTTGTCGATCAGGTCGGTCATGTTACCGGGGCTGGTCAATACTTTTTGAATGAGGGCCCGCTGCGTCAACGGGCCTAAATGCAGCAGCGCTTCCAACACGCCGAGTTGGGTATGGGTCACCCCCAGTTCCGCCAATCGCGCCTCGGTCCGCGCCGCCACCGCCCGGCTGGCACGCTCCAGCTTCACGTAAAGCCGCACGGAAGCGATGGTGCGCGGGTCCGTCACATTAAACATTTTAGGCATTCAACGGTTCATCAAAACCGGCAGTGTGGCATTTTCAAGCACATGGGTGGTGTTGCCCCCCAAAATCAACTGCCGCAACCGGGACGTGGAATACGCCCCCATCGACATCAAATCCGCGCCAAAATCCGCCGCCGCGGCCAGCAACCCGGCAGCCACCACTTTATCGATCGGCCTGAAACTAACCATGTCAGCGGTTACGCCGTGGTGCGCTATATATTCAACCACCTGCGCCCCCACCGGCCCCCGGCGCTGGTATTCATCGCACACCAAAACCCGCACCGCCTCCGCCTGCCGCACAAACGGCATGATGGATGCTAGCGCCGAAGCGGATTCATGGGTCCCATTCCAGGCAATGGCGATTCGCTTACCCAAGGTCGCCGGCTTGGCAAACGGCGCCATCATAACCGGCCGGCCGCTCTCAAACAGCACCGCGTGCAGCGCATCCGCTGAGGCCACATCCTCGCCATGCTGCGGATGCGGCACGATGGTAAGGTCTGAAAGACGGGCCTGAAACGAGATAATCTCATCCTCGCGCCCGGTAACCGAGGCAAAACTGGCGCTGGGTTCGTTGCGCCCCATCACGGCGTCGCCCACCATCACCTGATGCTCTTCGGTCGCGGCCATGAATAAATCATGCAGCCCCATCGCCCGGCTGCCGCTTTCGCGCTCGGTGGCGCTCATCATCTCCTCAATCATCGCACCCGACAGCCCCTCACCCGCCAAGGGCGCCACATCGCGCGAATCCACCTTGATATGCAGCACCTGCAAATGCGCATTCCACATTTTGGCCAGCATCAGCCCGGTATGCAGCGCGACTTCACCTGAGCCGGAACTGCTCAGCGGCACCAGAAATTTGCGAACCGACATATAAACGCCTCCTATGCAGAGCGATTTATATCATTTTACGCTAACTCTGTCCCAAAAATCCAATGTCACGCGAACGGCGCATCAAATGCTCACCGCCATCCACGGTTATGGTGGTTCCGGTCATCGAGGGGGTTTGCAAAATCAGCAGCGCGGCCCGCGCAATATCCTCAGGCGTGGCGCCACGCTGCAACGGGTTGGCACGCCAAGCGACCTCAAAGCGCTCCGGCGTTTGCATAGACGAAATCATGGTCAAACCGGGTGCGATGCCGCATACCCGAATTTTAGGTGCCAAAGCGATAGCGAACATTTCGGTAGCCGCCGCCAGTGCCGCCTTGCTCAACGTGTAGCTGAAAAAATCCGGGTTCAGGTTGGTCAGCTTTTGGTCAAGAATATTGATCACCACGCCGCTTTCCAAGGTCAGCGCCTCGGCGAAACATTTTGTCAGCAACACGGGCGCCACGAGGTTGGGCAGCATATGTGCATTCAAGGCCTCTGGGGTCACGCTGGTGGGGTTATCATACTCAAAGCGTGAGGCATTATTGATCAACCCGGCCAGTGGCCCGCTGCGTGCAACCGCATCCGCAATCATTTGCGCCGCCACACCAGGTGCCGCCAAGTCGCCAAACACCATCGGCATATCAAGCTCGGTGGCCAGCCGGTGAATTTCGTCGGTGGGCGTGCGGGCGTGCAGTACCACCTTGATCCCCGCTGCCACAATGGCACGGGCCATGGCAGCGCCCAAGCGCCGCGCCGACCCCGTTATGAGAATCGCTCCATTCATGAGCGCTGTTTACAGCATGTCGCGCAAACGAAAATAGCTAGTGGCCAGTAACAAAGCTGGCACCTTGAACCGCCGCCCGCCGGGAAACCGCGCATGGGGGATTTTCGCAAACACATCGAAGCGCTCCGCCTGCCCGCTGATCGCCTCGGCCACCAATTTGCCAGCCAGGCCCGTGAGCGCCACGCCGTGCCCTGAAAACCCGTGCGCGAACAGAATATTATCCGCCAGTTTGCCAAAATGCGGCGCACGGTTCTGAGTAATATCCACATTGCCGCCCCAGCAATATTCCACCCGTGCATCGGCCAGTTGCGGAAACACTCTTTGCGCCCGCTTCAGCATGGAAGCCGCC
>NCFD01000294.1 GCA_002281005.1 Acidocella sp. 35-58-6
ACCATCACCCGCGAAATTATCTCCATCCAGGCGGTGAAGAGCCGGCTGATTACCTCAGCGGCCGGTGATATCGGTTATATCCGCCTCGCCAGCTTCTCGGAGAAGGCTGATGAGGATATTCGCAAGGCGGTTGCCACATTGCAGAAACAATCCGGCGGCCATATCCATGCCTATATTCTCGACATGCGCGGCAACCCGGGTGGCCTGCTCGACCAGGCGGTGGCGGTTTCGGATGATTTCCTCAATTCCGGTGAAATTGTCTCCACCCATGGCCGCCACACCCAGGACGACCAAGTTTGGTACGCCCAGCCTGGCGACATTACCAACGGCGCCCCCATTGTGGTGATGACCAACGAAGGCACCGCTTCGGCAGCGGAAATTGTCACCGCCGCATTACAACAAAACCGCCGTGCCGTGGTGCTAGGCACCCGCAGCTTCGGCAAGGGCTCTGTGCAGACCGTGGTGCCAATCCCGGGCAACGGGGCGCTGCGCCTCACCACCGCGCTGTATTACACACCGTCTGGTAAATCGATCCAGGATTACGGTGTCACCCCGGATGTGAAGGTCTCGGATACCAGCAAGCCACAGGACCAGTTTGCGGACCTGCGCGAGAGCGACCTGCAAAACTCATTCAAGAACCCAACCGGTGTCCCGGCGCCAACCTTGCCGTCACCAATTCCGCTGCCGGCCGTCGCCAAAACCATTCCCGACAAACCGCCCGCAAGCTGGCCGGCCTTTGATGCCACGAAACCAGAAACTGACTTTCAGTTGCAGATGGCGATTAAACTGGCGGCTGCGATGAATGCGCCTGGACCCTCCACGGCATCGAACTAACCCATGACGCCGCCAGAGAGCCTGCCCTACCGGCTAAATGTCGGCGCTGTGTTATTTAACCCAGCGGGTCAGGTGCTGGTGGCGCGCCGGGCGCATTTTCCCCATGCCGAAGGCCCGGCGGGCGGCTGGCAATTGCCGCAAGGGGGGATCGATTCCGATGAGGACCCGGCGGCCGCCATTTTGCGAGAATTATCCGAGGAAATTGGCACCGCCAATGCCGAGATTATCGGTGAGCACCCGGAATGGCTGCAATATGACCTGCCGCACCATTTGATCGGTGTGGCGTTTAAGGGCCGGTACCGAGGCCAACGGCAAAAATGGTTTGCCCTCAAGTTCCTTGGTGAAGATTCCGAGATCCGCCTGGATGCCGACCCGCACCCGGAGTTCGACGCTTGGCGGTGGGCGGCTCTTGCCGAGCTTCCCACCATTGCCGTGTCGTTTAAGCGCCCTATTTACGAAGCTCTGGCGCATGACTTCGCCAGGTTCGTTGAGCCGAATTGAGCCCCACTAGTCCCGAGGAGCCCCCGCATGATCTCTCTCACCGCCGCCGATGGTCACCAATTTTCCGCATTTGAAGCCGGAAATCTCAACGCGCCGCGCGGGCTGGTGGTGGTGCAGGAAATCTTTGGGGTGAACCGGCATATACGGGCGGTTAGCGAGCGGCTGGCGGGCTACGGCTACCGGGTGCTGGCCCCGGCTCTGTTCGACCGCGCCGAGAGAAACGCTGAACTTGGCTACGCCCCGGACGATATTGAGGCTGGAAAGCTACTAAAAGCCAAAATCTCCGACTCCGATGCGCTGGCCGACATTGAAGCCACGGCCGACGCGTTTGGCGACAAGCCCGTGGGGATTATCGGCTATTGCTGGGGAGGGTCCATGGCGTGGCTGGGCGCGACCCGCAGCCGGAAATTCAAGGCCGCAGTTGGCTGGTACGGCGGCGCAATTGCAGCCACCCGTCATGAAAAGCCACATTGCCCCGTGCAATTGCATTTTGGCGAAAACGACAAAGGCATCCCGATGTCCGATGTTGAGGCGATTAAGGCTGCACACCCGCACATGCCGGTGTTTGTGTATCCCGGTGCGCAGCATGGCTTTGGCTGCGAGGAGCGCGCCAGCTACAATGCCCGCGATTGCGAACTGGCTGAATTACGTAGCCTGGCCTTCTTCGCCGAGCATTTACGCTAGGTGAAAGCAAGGCCAGCCAGCAGTCCACCCGCGAGCAGCCACAAAGGGTGCAGCCTGGTTGTGAGGCACAACATGGTCGAACCCACGCTTACCAGCGCCAACACCCAACTGGTATCAGCGGCGCGGACCAGCACATAAGCAGCGGACAATATCAGTCCGCCCGTGATTGGGATAATCGCCGCCTGCAATATCCGCCGCCACCGTGCATGTTG
>NCFD01000295.1 GCA_002281005.1 Acidocella sp. 35-58-6
ATGATTTTCCTGGGTCTGTTGGGCACGTTCTGGGGGTTGTTGCATACGGTATCGTCGGTGGCAGCGGTGATTAACGGCATGAGCCTCTCGGGTGGCGACGTAAACGCGATGTTCGCGCAGTTGAAGGCCGGGCTGGCGGGACCTTTGGCCGGCATGGGTACGGCATTTTCATCCTCGATGTTCGGTCTTTCAGGCGCACTGATTTTGGGGTTCCTGGATTTGACGGCCGGCCAGGCGATGAACCGGTTTTACAATGAGCTTGAGGAATGGCTGGCGGGGCTGACACGTTTGTCCTCCGGTGCGTTGGCAGGCGATGGTGAAGGTTCGGTGCCGGTATATGTGCAGGCGCTACTGGAGCAGACTGCCGAGAATATGGAATCATTGCAGCGGGTGTTGACCCGTGGCGAGGACTCCCGGCTGCAAGCCAACAACGTTTTGCAAACATTGAGCGAGCGGATGGGAAACCTTTCTGAAACGTTGCGCACCAACCAGCAATTGATGTTGAAACTGGCGGAGGCGCAGGTGGCGATTGGCCCGGCACTCAACAATCTCGCCTCGGTGCGCAGTGATGCGCATGATGATATCTCGCGGGCGCATTTGCGGAATATTGAATTGCTGTTGAGCCGTTTGCTTGGTGAAACTGAAAGCGGGCGGATCCAAAGTACGGCTGAATTGCGTAGCGATTTGAAAGTGCTGACCCGCACCATCGCCGCACTTGCCGACGGCACAAGGGCTTCCTAAGTGGCGCTAAGGCGGCGCGGCGGCAGTAACGGGCTGGATGCGTGGCCGGGCTATGTGGACGCGCTCTCAACTTTGTTGATGGTGATTATATTTGTGCTGCTGGTATTTGTGCTGGCTGAGGCATTTTTATCTTCGGCGCTGACCGGCAGCGACAACACCATCAACCAGTTGCGTAACCAGATTTCAGAATTATCGTCGGCTTTGTCGCTTGAAAAATCAAATGACGTTTCGTTGCAGCAGGAGCTGGCGGCATTGAATAGTCAGTTGGCCAGCGTGAAGGCTGCTAATGCCACGCTGACCCAGCAAATTGGCACGGCAACGGCGGCGCAGAGCGCTCAGGCGGCGCAAATACAAAATTTGAGCGGGCAGCTATCAGACGCTCAGGCGCAGGCGCAATCAGCGGGGGCACGGATTGGCGCGTTGCAGGCGCAACTGGCGACGCAGGCGCAAAATGCCGCGCAGACCAGCCCAAGTTTGCAACAGCAATTGACCGACACCAAGGCGAAGCTGGAAACCGTGACGCAATTGTCGGTGGCGGCAACCAACCAGGTGAATTTGTTGAATCAGCAATTGGCTGCGCTGCGGTTGCAGATGGCGGTGCTGGCGCAAGCGCTTGATGCGGCTCAAGAAGCCGATAAAAAAGACAATGTGCAGATTGTGAACTTGGGCAAGCAGTTAAATGAGGCGCTGGCCCGCAAGGTTGAAGAATTGCAGCAATATCGCAGTGAGTTTTTTGGCACGTTGCGGCAGGTATTGGCCAATGAGCCGAATATTAAAATTGTGGGCGACCGATTTGTGTTTGAAAGCGATGTGCTGTTCCCCGTGGACCAGGCGACCCTGACGCCGGCGGGACAGGCGGAGATTGCCGACGTGGCGAAGGCGATCCTTAAAATTTCCTCGAAAATTCCAGCGAATATCAACTGGGTACTGAGCGTGGATGGCTATGCCGATGCGCAGCCGATTACGGGCGGGCCTTACACGTCGAACTTTGATTTATCGGCGGCGCGTTCATTGGCGGTATTGCATCTGCTGGTGCAGGACGGTGTGCCCGAAGAGCGGATTGCGGCGACGGCATTTGGCAGCACCAACCCAATTGCCCCCGGCAACACGGCGCAGGATTATGCCCAGAACCGACGTATTGAATTTCGGCTGACGAGTAGATGAGATGGGATTGAACGGGTTGAGGATACAGTTTGATGCTTAATATCGTTGTGCCGATGGCAGGGGCTGGCAGCCGGTTCGCCAAGGCCGGGTATGTATTGCCGAAGCCGCTGATCCCGGTGCACGGCGTTCCGATGATCCGGTTGGTGATTGAAAATGTGCGGCCTCGTTGTGCGCATCGATTTATTTTTATTTGTCAGCGGGCGCATGTCGAGGATTTTGGCTTGCGCGAGAAATTGACGCAGTGGGCGCCCGAAGCCGAGGTGGTCGAAATTGATGGGCTGACTGACGGTGCAGCTTGCACAGTTTTGTTGGCAAAGCATCTGTTT
>NCFD01000296.1 GCA_002281005.1 Acidocella sp. 35-58-6
ACGCCGCCAGCAACCTGGAATGATCTGACCAATCCTGCGTATCAAGGGCTGATCGGCATCAACGATCCGTCGATCTCCGGACCAACCTTCCCCATGCTGGCCGGCATGTTGAACAATGCCGGGGGCTGGCCGAAGGGGCAGGACTATGTGGAGGCGCTAAAAGCCAACGGGTTGCATATGTTTGCTAAAAACGATGCCACTTTGGCGGCGCTGCAATCGCAAGCCATCGGCATTGCAATCGTGCAGTCTTCAGCCGCGATTTATTTTGCGGGTTCGCACCCGGAGCTGAAAATTATGATTCCTAACCCTGCCTTTGTTTTACCCAACGTGATGGTGGAAGCCGCCGGTTTAAGCAGCCATAAACAAGCAGAAGCTGCCAAGTTCCTGGCGTTTGTCATGCGCCCAGACATCCAAAGGCTCCGGCAGACGCAAGGTGAGGCCGACGGTGACTACTGGCCGATCACGACCGACGGCCCGGCACCGCTGCCCGGTATGCCAACCCTTGATACCATTACCAGCGTGACGCTCGACCCGGTGCAATGGGGTACGCTTGAAAATGCTATCAACACCTGGTTTGCGAAAGCCATGACAGGCGCATGAGTATTTTGCGCGGCCTGCTGTTGGGCCTGCTGGCGTTACTGTTTGTGTACCCGCTGGCTCGGCTGTTGAGCCTGCCATTTTTCGTCCATGTGGCAGCCACGGCAGACCCCCGTGCTTACCTCGATTCACTTGCGATGGCATTACTTGTTGGCCTGATTGTCGCCCCATTGGGGGCCATGTTTGCCCATGCGCTGGAAACCTTGCGGGGCAATATGGTTCGTGCGCTCGGTCTGGCGCTTTGGGTGTTGTTTCTCTCACCGGGTTATGTCCTTACCACTGGTTGGCTGGTCGTTTTCACCAATCCCCTCTCCCGTAACAGCTTTTTCGGCCACGCTTTTCTCGGCCCCGCCGGATTGATATTTTTATATTTTTTGAAGTCGATTCCGTTTGCGACCTTCGTTGCCCGCGCCACGTTTGCACAAAGCAGCTCAGCGCTGATGGAGGCGGCCTTGGTGCTCGGTGTGAGTGTTTGGCGCCGGCGCTGGCTGGCGCTACGTTTAGCATTACCGGCGATGGCTGCCTCATTTACCATTGCCGCGATCGAGACAATGCAGGAATTTGGAATCCCCGCCACTTTGGGCATCACCGCCAAACTTCCTGTCATCACCTATGCTATTTACCAACGCCTCAATACCACGCCTACCGATTTTGCCGGAGCTGCCGCACTATGCTGGTGGCTTATTCTTACCGCCGGGCTGCTGGCTGTGTTGCAACTCAGTGTGCAAGCACGCCATCAGGCGGCTTTAACACAAGGTCGGGCACGCCGTAATGCACCGCGGCCTTGTACGCGTTTTGAAAATTTATTTTTTACCGCGAGCGCTGGGTTGCTCTGGGGCCTTGGCGTCGCCGTACCGATGCTCGCGCTCGTTTCTGTCGCCATGTCCAGCGACGATCCGGGCGTCGAATCATTCGATGCCGTGCTGCGGTCTCTGGGATACGGTATGCTGGCCGCCAGCGTCGCGCTGGCCACGGGGGTTATCGTCCTCAAGCTGCGCGCCGGACGCAGCATCTGGTTCCCTGCCGTTCTGCAAGGCCTTCTGTCGGCCAATATGGCGGTTCCTGGGCTGATCCTGGGAGCGGGCTATGTGATCGCGTTCAACAACCAATATCTTCCGCTGTACGGCACCGTGCTCCTGCTGGTGATTGCGTATTCGGCAGGAGCCCTGCCCATTGCCATCCGTCTCATGGGTACGGCCATTGCGCAGCTTGACCCCAAACTTGATGAGGCGGCCCGTATTTTTGCCTTACCGAAAGTCACGCGGCTGATTGATATTCAGGCTACCCTGCTTGCTAAACCGGGGCTGTATGCATGGCTGCTGGTGGTTGCCGGTGTGATGTATGAATTGCCGATTTCGGAACTTCTCTACGTTCCCGGCGCGATGCCGTTAGGTGTTGCAATTGTTTCCGATGACATGATGGCGCACTATAGCGATGCCGCCCGGCTGGCTTTGCTTGGCATGGTAAGTTTGGGTGTGCTGGCGATGGGTCTGGGCGGCCTCGTGCACCTGATGACACGCCCCCACACTGAACGTGCCATAACGCCATGATCCCAAGTCTCGAGATCGCCAATGCAAGCCGCACGCTTGGTGGCCGCATGGTGCTTAAAAATATTTCTCTGCAACTG
>NCFD01000297.1 GCA_002281005.1 Acidocella sp. 35-58-6
GCACGACCCGCATATCCCCTCACGGCAGGAGCGGCGGAACGTCAGCGAGCTATCAATCTCATTCTTGATTTTGATAATCGCATCCAGCACCATGGGGCCGCAGGCGTCGAGGTCGATTTCGTAAGTATCGGTCGTTGGATTTTTCCCATCATCCGGGTTCCAGCGATAAACCTTGAACTCCTTAACGCGCTTTGCTCCCGCCGGTGCCTTGTAGGTCTTACCAACACCGACCTTGGAATTCTTGGGAAGCGAAAATTCTGCCATATCAAAAACCCCTTAATACACGCGCTTCTTCGGCGGGAACACAGACACTTCGTTGGTGAGCGTTTGCATTTTCACGTCACGATATTCCAGCTTCACTTCGCCCTTGTCGTTGCAATAGCTAATGGTGTGCTTCATCCAATCATGGTCATCACGGTCTGGATAATCGTCATGCGCCTGCGCGCCCCGGCTTTCCTTACGGGCTTCAGCGCTCACCATCGTGGTCATCGCATTACCCATCAAATTATCGAGCTCCAGCGCTTCCACCAAATCCGAATTCCAGATCAAGCTGCGGTCGGTCACCGCCACATCATCAAGCCCGCTCCAGAGCTTATGCATCTTCTCAACACCCTCAGAGAGGCTCTTGGAGTTGCGGAATACCGCCGCGTGGCCCTGCATGGTGCGCTGCATCTGCTCACGCAAATCTGCCACCTTGGTACCACCCTTGGCGTTACGGGCTTTATCAAATCGCGCTAGCGCATTGTCACCGGCGTTCGCGGGTAACGGCTGCTGGGCAGCGCCCGGCTTTACAATCTCAGCCGCACGATTGGCAGCGGCACGACCAAACACCACCAAATCCAGCAACGAGTTGGTACCCAACCGGTTAGCACCATGCACCGAAACGCACGCCGCCTCACCCACCGCCATCAAACCAGGCACAATCGCATCTGGGTTGGAAGCTGTCGGGCGCAGCACTTCGGTTTTATAATTTGTTGGAATGCCACCCATGTTGTAATGCACGGTCGGCAGCACCGGAATCGCTTCCTTATTGATATCCACGCCGGCAAACACCCGTGCCGTCTCTGAAATTCCCGGCAGACGCTCGGCCAGAATATCCGCACCCAGATGCTCCAGATGCAACAGAATATGGTCCTTATTCGGCCCCACGCCGCGGCCTTCATTGATCTCAATGGTCATCGAGCGCGACACCACATCGCGCGATGCCAAATCCTTAGCGGTTGGTGCGTAACGTTCCATGAAGCGCTCGCCTTCGCCGTTGGTCAGATACCCGCCTTCACCGCGTGCACCCTCGGTAATCAAGCAACCCGCCGGGAAAATACCGGTTGGGTGAAATTGCACAAACTCCATATCCTGCGTCGGCAAACCAGCCCGCAGCACCATGCCGCCGCCATCACCGGTGCAGGTATGGGCTGACGTGCAGGAGAGATAAGCTCGGCCATAACCGCCGGTCGCCAGCACCACCTGCTGGGCACGGAAGCGGTGCATGGTGCCGTCTTCCAGACACCAGGCCATCACGCCACGGCACGCACCTTCCTCGTCCATAATCAAATCGAGTGCGAAATATTCCACAAAGAATTCAACTTCGTGCTTCAGACTCTGCTGATACAAGGTGTGCAAAATTGCATGGCCGGTACGGTCAGCGGCAGCGCAAGCGCGCATCGCCGGTTCCTTACCGTACTCCTTCATATGGCCGCCAAACGGCCGCTGATAAATTTTGCCGTCTTCGGTGCGCGAGAATGGCACGCCGTAATGCTCAAGCTCGTAAATCGCGGGCACGGCCTCGCGGCACATATACTCAATGGCGTCTTGGTCACCCAGCCAGTCCGACCCCTTTACGGTGTCGTACATGTGCCAGCGCCAGTCATCCTCGCCCATATTGCCAAGTGCGGCACCAATGCCGCCCTGTGCTGCCACAGTATGGCTGCGAGTCGGAAACACCTTGGTAATGCAAGCGGTTTTTAAACCTGCCGCCCCCATGCCCAAGGTTGCGCGTAGGCCAGAGCCGCCCGCGCCGACCACCACAACATCGTAGGTATGGTCAATGACATTATAAGCCGGTTTCGACATTGCATTCATAATTCAACACCTATTCGTCAGCGGCGATTAAAGCGCCAGTTTCAACACCGACACAGCAGAAGCAAGCGCACAAAAAACGATGAGACCCTTCACCGCCAACAGGCTCGCCAGACGCGC
>NCFD01000009.1 GCA_002281005.1 Acidocella sp. 35-58-6
CGAGCCCGCACTCCAGCCGGCCACGATGATGGTGCGACCCGAGGCGGCCCAGCGGGTGCGTAGTTCGGCAAAGCCGTCAAACGCGGCGAGCGGTTGGCCCGCTAATATGGGACCAGCGCGGCCACCGAAATCAATGCCCTCGGCGCCATCGGGTTTGGAAAATGGCGTAAAGCCAAAACAGGGGCCGCGGGCCAGCGCCTCATCCCAGGCGGGCGCGTCGAGATACAGCATCGCGGGCGGGATTGGGCGGTAAGGTTGCTCGCCGGTGCGGGCCGGGCCGCGGCGTTCGGCGTAATGGTCAGCGATCAGTTCCAGCCGGGCGGCAACAGCACCTTCGGCCTGGTGGTCGAAGCTCAGCGAGGCGGTGGGGAGATAATCAAAGATCGTCTCCATCGTCTCGGCGAATAACGGCGCGTAATGCTCGATGCCGGGGTGGCGGCGGCCGTCGGAGACGGATTCGTAAAGCGGGTCATCAACCGCCTTGGGGCCAAATAACGCCCGCCAATTGGCGCGGAAGCGCGAGACCGAGGCTTCGTCGAACGAAAGCTCCGAGGCCGGGTGGAAGTTGAGTTCCCGCACCGGCTCGCCGCTGCGCTGAGTTTCAGGGTCAAAGCGGCGGATGGTCTCAATGGTGTCGCCAAACAAATCGAGGCGGACCGGGGCGGTGTCACCCGCGGGAAAAACGTCAATAATGCCGCCGCGCAGGCAAAATTCACCGGCCTCCATCACCGTGCCGGTGCGGTTATAGCCGTCGGCATCGAGGAAGGCGGCGAGGTCTTCCGGGGCGATGGTATCACCAACCGCCAGGCGCATTCCTGCCCCCACCAGCGCCTTGCGGGGCGGCACTTTTTGTAAGGCAGCATTTACCGTGGTGAGGATAATGCGTTTTTTGCCGGGCTCAGCTTGCAGACGGCTTAACGCCGCGATGCGTTCGGCGATGATGGCGCCGTTCGGAGAGACGCGGTCATACGGCAGACAGTCCCAGGCCGGAAACTGCACCACCTCGATCTCCGGGCCGAAAAACGCGATGGCTTCGGCGAGGCCCGCCAGCCGGGCGTCATCGCGGGCGATGTGCAAAACCGGGCCGTTATGCTCGCCGAGGCGGCGCACCAGCACGAAGGCGTCGATGCCCTCCGGGACGCCATAAACCGGGATCATTGGCGGCTGAGGGCGGCGGTGCGGATGCGGCGCAGCATGGGGGTGTCGGCGTGGGGTGGGATGGGTTTGCGGCCTGTCAGCCAGTCGGCCAGCTCGGCGTCGGGGAATTCCATGACCTCCTCGATCTCGTCGAGCTCGGATTCGGTCATGCCAGCGATTCGGGCCTTCACGAAGTCGCCGATGAGCAGGTCGTTCTCATAGGTGCCACGGTGCTGGGCGCGGAAAACCAACCGGCGGCGGCGGTTGTCCAATGGTTTATCGTCGGGAGGGTCAAGCGTATCCATCTATGGGTTGCGATATAGAGAGGGTTTGGCCAAGAGTCAGCCCGTGAGCTTGGAAATTCTGGCCCCTTTGCGTGCGCCGATCACATCCCTGCCCGGCTTGGGGCCGCGCCTTGCGGTTTTGCTTAGCCGACTGGTGGGCGGTGAGACTGTGCGCGACGTGCTGTTTCACCTGCCGGTAGAGTTTGTGGACCGGCGGGGGATAAGCACGATCAAGGATGCTAAACCCGGTGCCATGGCAACGTTGCGCGTTGAGGTGATCCGGCACGAGCCGCCGGGGCGCAAAGGCCAGCCACACCGGGTGGTGATTGGCGATGCCAGCGGCTTTGGCGAGATTGTGCTGTTCCATGCCGCGCGGCTGGTGCAGTTTCCGGTGGGGGCGAAGCTGCTGATTTCGGGCAAGGTGGCGATGTTCGCTGACCGGATGACCATGGCGCACCCGGATTATGTGCTGAACCAGGCGCAGGAGGCGGGGTTTCCCTGGATTGAGCCGGTATGGCCGCTGAGCGCGGGAGTAGTGCCCAGGATCATGCGCCGGGCGGCGTTGGGGGCGCTGGAGCGGCTGCCGATGTCGCCGGAATGGCAAAGCGCGAGCGTACTGAAATATCGTGGTTGGCCGGGGTTCAAGGCGGCACTGACCGCCTTACATGCGCCAGAGGCCATTCCTGACGATAAGCCAGCGGCACGGCTGGCCTATGATGAGTTGCTGGCCCGCCAGATTGCCTTTGCGCTGGTGCGGGCACGAAGGCGCAAGCGGGCCGGACGGGCCTTGCTGGGCGATGGAAGGTTGCGGACGGCGGCGTTGCGGCGGTTTGGGTTCACCCCGACGCAGGGGCAGTTAGCCGCGCTGGCAGAGATTGATAAGGACATGGCTAGCCCGCACCAGATGCTGCGGCTGCTGCAAGGCGATGTGGGGTCGGGCAAAACCCTGGTTGCGGTGCTGGCGATGCTGCGAGCGGTGGAAGCCGGTGCGCAAGCGGCGTTGCTGGCGCCGACCGAGATTCTAGCCAAGCAGCATTATGAGGTGTTACAAAAAATCAGCCCGGTGCCGGTGGTATTTTTATCAGGCAATGTGAAGGGCAAGGCGCGGACAGTTATTTTAGGTGCCATCGCCGATGGGTCGGCGCAAATGGTTGTTGGCACGCACGCGATATTTCAGAAATCGGTGGCATTTCATGATCTCGCATTGGCGGTGATCGACGAGCAGCATCGGTTTGGCGTGGACCAAAGGCTGGCGTTGAGCGCCAAGGGCGAGATGACGGATTTGCTGGTGATGACTGCCACGCCCATTCCGCGCACGCTGCTGTTAACGCACTGGGGCGAGATGGAGATCAGCCGGATTACCGAAAAACCAGCGGGCCGCCAGCCAATTACCACGACGATGCACAAGCTCTCGGATTTAGAGAAAGTGCTGGCGGCGATCGAGCGGGCGATCAACCAGGGCGGGCGGGTTTATTGGGTGTGCCCGCTGGTGGTGGAATCTGAGGTGCTGGACGTGACGGCGACCGAGATGCGTTATGCCGCGTTGCAAGCGCGGTTTGGGGCGCAGGTGGCGATGGCGCATGGGCAGATGCCGCCCGAGGCGCGCGATGCGGCATTAGCGGAATTTGCGGCGGGGCGCTGTAAAATATTGGTGGCGACCACGGTGATCGAGGTGGGGGTGGATGTGCGGGAAGCCAATGTGATGGTGATTGAACATGCTGAGCGGTTTGGCTTGGCGCAGTTGCATCAGTTGCGCGGACGGGTGGGGCGCGGGGCGGCGAAAAGCTATTGTTTGTTGCTGCATACGGATAAATTAGGCGTGACGTCGCGTAAGCGCCTGGCATTACTGCGCGAAACCGAGGATGGGTTTGTGATCGCCGATGAGGACCATTGGCTGCGCGGCGCGGGTGATGCGCTCGGAACCAAACAGTCCGGCTTGCCGGGCTACCGGCTGGCGGATGTTGAAAAGCATGAGGATTTATTGCCAATGGCGCGGCAGGATGCGGAGATGCTGTTGCAGAAGGATGCAAAATTGGAATCGGAACGCGGCAAGGCGGTGCGGCTATTGTTGAATTTGTTTGATCAGCGCGATGCCATCAACACATTGAGGGCGGGATGAAGCCGCCTGCAAATAACCAGCGCGAGTATCCGAAACATCCGCTGATTGGCATCGGGATTATCGTGTTGCGCGGTGAGGAGGTTTTGCTCATCAAGCGCGGCCGGCCACCGGCGCAATTCGCCTGGAGCCTGCCGGGCGGCGGGCAGGAGTTGGGCGAGACGGCGGAAGCTGCGGCACGACGGGAATTATTGGAAGAAACCGGCTTATCGGTGGGGCCGCTGAGCCTGATCGCACATGTGGATTCCATCCATCGCGACGAGCATGATTTTGTGCAGTGGCATTACACAATTTTGGATTTTGCCGCCACGTACAAAGGCGGAGAGATCGTCGCGGGAGATGACGTGATTGATATTGCCTGGGTGCACCCAAGGCAATTCGATGACTATGATTTATGGCATGAAGCGCGGCGTGTTATCGGCCTAGCAGTTTCGAAATTGCGGCTTGGAATTTCTCTGACTCCGGCGCCGTGATGCTGGAAAACCATTCCATCAATTGGCCATCCTTGCCGACGAGATATTTGAAAAAATTCCATTTTGGCGATGCCATAAACCCGCCTTGAGAGCCCGCCCATTTGAAGAACGGGTGCGCGTTAGCCCCCTTTACATGGACTTTCGCCATCATCGGGAAATCGACACCGTAATTGAGTTCGCAGAAGGCTGATATTTCGTCAGCCGAGCCAGGCTCCTGGGCTCCAAAATCATTTGACGGGACGCCGATGACCACCAGGCCAGACTCCTTATGGTCACGCCAGAGCGCCTCCAAGCCTTTGTATTGCGGGGTAAAGCCGCATTTGGAGGCGGTATTCACCACCACTAAGGGCCGCCCTGAGAGGTCTTTCAGGGGGTAAGGTTGGCCCTGCAAAGTCTCAAAACTGAAATCATAGGCGCTGGACATATTGGTCTCCTGTAAGTTTTCACCTTACATTAAGCCCATGACAGTCAAACCTGATTCCATCGCCCCTCTCATCACTGTGATGGCCGCGTTACGTGACCCTGAAACCGGCTGCCCATGGGATAAGGAGCAGGATTTCAGCACCATTGCGCCCTATACCATCGAGGAAGCCTATGAGGTGCAGGCCGCTATCGCCTCCGGCGATGCCGCACAGTTGAAGGACGAGTTGGGGGATTTGCTATTTCAGGTGGTGTACCATGCGCGCATGGCCGAGGAGCGCGGGTGGTTCGATTTTGCCGATGTGGCGGGGGCGGTTACCGATAAGATGATCAGGCGGCACCCGCATGTGTTTGGCGATGCTGGTGCCCGTGACTCAGCCGCGCAAACACATGCCTGGGAGGTTCAGAAAGAAGCTGAACGGGCGGCGCGGGCGGAGGCTGGCGTGCTAGATGGCGTGGCCCCTACCCTGCCCGCTTTGCTGCGGGCGCAAAAGCTGACAGGCCGGGCCGCCCGTGTAGGGTTTGATTGGCCGAACGCCGAGGCCGTGCTTGACAAACTTGCCGAGGAAACCGCCGAATTGCGGGCCGAATTGGCGCAAGCCGACCAAGCCCGGTTACAAGATGAGATGGGGGATATGTTGTTTGTACTGGCAAATTTAGCCCGTAAACTGGGGCTGAGTGGTGAGGCCTGCTTGAACGCTGCTAATGAAAAGTTTATCCGCCGGTTTGGCGCCATTGAAACAGCGTTGGCAGCCGAGGGGAAAACCCCGGCCGCCTCAAATTTAGATGAAATGGAAGCGCTTTGGACACAGGCAAAGAGGGCGGGTCTATGAATAATCTGATGGCAGGACACAAGAGATTTCGCAGCGGTTACTGGCGGCGGTACCAGAAGCGCTTTGCCACGCTGGCGCGTGACGGACAGGCGCCGGAAGCGATGGTGATTGCGTGCTCAGACTCCCGTGTTTCGCCAGAGGTGATTTTTGATTGTGCGCCCGGTGAGATTTTTGTGGTGCGTAACGTGAGTAATTTGGTGCCGCCTTATGCGCCTGATACCGGTAACCACGGGACGTCAGCTGCATTGGAATTTGCAGTCACGGTGTTGAAAGTGAAAACACTGGTGGTGCTCGGGCACAGCCTGTGTGGCGGTATAAGGGCATTGATGAGCGGCCCGGCCCCTGGGGCTGGCGACTTTATTGAATCGTGGATGAAGATAGCACAACGTGCCCGCCAGCGGGTTTGTGATTCGCCAGAACCAGGCCAGGATTTTGAGGGCCTATGCCACCGTTGCGAGCAGGAATCCATTAAAGTTTCGCTTGATAATTTAATGACATTTCCTTGGATTACCGAACGTGTGAAGGCCGGAACCTTAACGCTGGCGGGGTTGCATTTTGATGTGCAAACCGGGAAGCTAGAGGCTATTTAAGCGCTGGCGTGGTGTTGGGCTCCATATCCATCGCCTCATCTGAGGACTCAGGCAACACGCCGCCCTTCACCGGCAATATCTCGCCAAACCAAAATGGATTTTTGAGGTGGTCATCGCGCACCCGGCCGGTGTTGGGGTGCAGCAAAATTGCCAGGCCGTTGCGGTTAAGCATCAGCCAGGGGATGAAAGATGGGAAAATCTCGGCCAAGAAAGCCACCTGAAACATTGGCGCGGTGTGCGGGCCAACCGGAACATCGTGCCAACGCCCCAGGCGCACCAAAAAGCGTTCGGCGATCAGGCTGCGCAAGTGCTCGGCTTTGGCGCGTTCTTCGGGCGTACGGTAGTAAATATGCGCATGATAACTTGGGATCATAATAATAAAGCCTGTTGCAGAAGCAGCCAGCTATCTTCATCAGAGGCCAGCAATAATCCGCCATCAACTTCCGATGGGATATAGGGCCAGCCGTCAAAATGCCGGCCATAACCGCCCGCTTCCTTGTGCAGTAAATAGCCGGCGGCGTGGTCCCACGGGTATAGGCGGCGGAATAATTGCATATGGCATTGGCCGGCGGCGAGCATGCGGTATTGGTGGGCGGCGCAGCGATAATCTGCCAGAGACCCCAGCCGGTCGAGCCGGTGCAGCACGTGGGTTCGCAAAGGCTCCTGCATATAGCGCCATGAAACCGTGCCGACCATTTGGTTGACCGGCACCGGGGCCGCCACACGCAGGCGGTGGCGGGTGGCATCGGGCTTCACCATCCAGGCACCGCCGCCGGCGATGGCAACAGCGGTATCATCGCAGACCGGGTCATGCAGAAAGCCTGCCAGTACCTCATCTTGTTCCACCAACGCCAGCATCACGCCAAATAACGGGATCTCAGCGGCGAAATTGGCGGTCCCGTCGATGGGGTCGATGATCCAGACTTTGCCAGGCAGCTTCAAGCGTTTTAATAAATCAGGATTTTGGGCCACACTCTCCTCGCCGATGACATCGGCGTCGGGGTAGAGTTTTTTCAAACCCGCTGTCAGGGCTTTTTCGGCGGCAATATCGGCCACGGTGACCGGGTCAAGCGGACTGGATTTGGAGGTGATATCAGTGCTCGAAAGGCGCTTGAAGCGCGGCATGATTTCGGTCGTGGAAACCTCACGCAGAAGCGCAATGATGGCTGCAACCTCGGCCGCGTTCACAGGCGCTCGAACCTCGCGCGGTCCGCCTCGTTCATACGCACTTCCACGTGCACCATCTCCTCGCCGTCGTGGCGCACCATGACCTCGCCATGGCGATACAGCCAGGCGAGCTTGGCACCATCAGCCACCGGGATATCGCAGATGAGGGTGATAAGTTGCTCGGCGAGCCGTCGGTCGATCGCGGAGAGCAGTGCGGGTAAGCCCTCGCCGGTGAGGGCCGAGACAGCAATGCCGGTATCATCGCGCAGCGGCACATTGGCGATGCCGCCGAGCAGGTCAGCTTTATTGAGAACCTCGATGCAGCGCTCCTGCCAGGTTTCATCGAGCGTGCCGTCTTTCACCAGCCCGTTGAGCACCGCCAAAACGTCGGCACGCTGGGCGGCGCTGTCAGGGTGAGCAATGTCGCGCACGTGCAAAATGATATCGGCCTCGGCGACCTCCTCCAAAGTGGCGCGGAAGGCAGCGACCAGTTCGGTGGGCAGGTCGGAGATAAAACCCACGGTGTCGGAGATGATAATGTTGCGGCCGGAGGGAAGTGCGAGGCCGCGCATGGTGGGGTCGAGTGTGGCAAATAACTGGTCCTCGGCCATCACGGCAGCACCGGTGATGGCGTTGAATAAGGTTGATTTGCCGGCGTTGGTGTAGCCAACCAGTGCGACCACCGGGCACGGCACGCGCTTGCGGGCACCACGATGCAAGCCGCGGGTGCGGCGCACGTCTTCGAGTTCCAGTTTCAAGCGCGTGATACGGTCGCCGATCAAGCGTCTATCGGCCTCGATCTGGGTTTCACCAGGACCACCCAAAAAGCCAAACCCGCCACGCTGACGCTCCAAGTGAGTCCAGGAGCGCACCAGTCGCGAGCGCTGGTATTCCAGATGCGCTAATTCAACTTGCAACGAGCCTTCACGGGTGCGGGCGCGGGCACCGAAAATGTCTAGGATCAACCCGGTACGGTCAATGACTTTGCACTTCCAGGTAGTTTCAAGGTTGCGCTGTTGCACCGGGGTGAGTTTGGCATCCACCACCACCACCTGCACATCATTGGCGGCAATTGCCTGGCCTGCTTGCTCGGTCTGGCCTTTGCCAAACAACGTGGCGGGGGTGCGTGAGCGGATGGCGAAGACAGCCTCATGCACCACCACCAACCCGATGGAAGCTGCCAGCCCCACGGCTTCAGCAACCCGCGCTTCAGCTTCACGCGAGTAGGGGCTGAGCCGGGCCAGGGATTTGTCCCACGGCAGCAGAACCGCGGTGCGGTTGGGCGGCGGCGCGGTCTCGATCAGGGTGCTCAGCCTTGTTCGTCCATGCCGGGGCCGTAATCAGGGCCTTCAGTACGCGCCAGTTTCAGCGTGCCGGTAGGGGTAACTTCTGCGGCGCTGCCGCCTTCGGCCTTGCTCGCATCGAACAGCATGATGGGCGCACCCGGCATGACGGTGCTGATGGCGTGCTTATAGACCAGTTGGGTATGGCCATCACGCCGCAGCAAGACCGAGAAATTATCGAACCAGGTGATAACACCCTGTAATTTCACGCCGTTCACCAAAAATACGGTGACGGGGGTTTTGCTTTTACGGACATGATTGAGGAATACGTCCTGTACGTTTTGAGATTTCTCGTTGGCCACGGCGGTTATCCTTTTTTTTGTCGTCAGTTTGACGATGAAGTTAATGTATTTTCCAAAATCTCAAGTTTTACCAACATTTGCGTGGCACGCGATGCTGGCAAATTAAACTATATCGGAAAGTCAGCGTTGAGCAACAGCCCGGATACATAGTCGATATGTGAACACACATATTCAACCAACTTGCCTGAATTTTTTCCATTCGGCGTCTAATGCTGCGTTCAATTCCGCGCCCAGCAGAATGACGTAGGCCGTGAGATAAAACCACATCATGAGACCAATCAGCGTGGCGAGCGGTCCGTAAGTAGCGTCGTAAACCGCAAAACGGCCAACATAGAGGCCAAACGCCCAGGAGCCCAACAGCCAGACAATGGTGGCAAGCGTGGCACCGGGCGCGAAAAAAATCCGCCCCTCGCCCGCCGGGCCGTAGCGGTAGAGCAAGCCAAGAGCGGTGACGACAAAGCCAATCATCGCGACGGCACTACAGAGGCTGACCAGAAAGGTTGCGTAGGCGCTGAGGCCGAGAAAGGTGATGAGCAAGGGGATAAATACCAGAATACCAATCGCCAAAATGGCACCCAGAACCGCGACCAAGGTCATGCCGAGGCCAACGACCTGGAATTTTATCAAGCCACGGGTTTCAGTTTCCTTATAAGCCAGCGTTAGCGCGTTCAAAATTGACTTGGTGCCGGTAGAGGCCGACCACAGTGAGATAAGCAAGCTCACCAAGAAGCTGATGCCGAGACCACGAGCCGGGGCTGCGACCAGGCTTTGAATACGGTCCGAGATCAGCTCATATGCAGCCGGTGGCATGAATTGCTGTAAATACGATAATTGCGGTTGCACGGTGTCGGGGTTGAAAGCCAGGCCATACAGTGAGATCAGCATGGTGATGCCGGGAAATAGTGCCAGGGTTGCATAAAATGCACAGCCGGCAGCCACCAATGAAACCCGCTGCGAGGCCAGAGCACGAGCGGCCCCAAAGATGGCGCGCTTCAGCAGCGGCAGATGTGGCCGGCTAAAAATTTTATCAACCATCAGGTAAAGTTACGATTTTCTAGCGATTGTGCAATTCTGCCATGCGCCTGCCACAAAACCGTAACGACACTGCCATGTCTCGAACTTAGTACCCGAGAGCACAACCATCCTTGCGTGGGTCTGACCCGCCGACCAGCACGCCGTTGGCATGGTCGATAAAAATCGCCTGACCGCCGCCATGGGGTTTATCGAGATCGACGATGTCGTGGCCTCTGGCGGCCAGCGCGGTGCGCAAGCGGGTGGGGATGGAGCGTTCAAGTTCCAGCTTGCCCGCGTAAGGGAAGTAGCGCGGCAGGTCGATTGCGGCCTGTGGGTTGAGGCCATATTGCAGCATGTTGCCGATGACGAAGCTCTGGCCCATCGGCTGGTAATGCGCCCCCATCACGCCGAACACATATTCGGTCTCGCCGTTTTTGGTGGCCATGGAGGGGATAATGGTGTGCATCGGGCGTTTGTTGGGGGCAATGCAATTGGGGTGGCCGTGTTCATAACGGAAACCCAAACCGCGATTATGCATGAAAATGCCAGTATTGCCCGCCAGAATGCCCGAGCCGAAATTCTCGAACACCGAATTGATCAGGCTGCAGGCATTGCCTTCAGAGTCCACCACTGAAAGATAAATCGTATCCTTATGCAGGCTGCCCGGCGTGGGCAGAAGCTGCATCGCGTGGTTATTATCGATGAGGTTGCGCAGACCGGAGAGGTAACTCTCACTCAACAGATGCTCAACCGGCACATCAGCTTGCGCGGGATCGGCAAGGAAGGCGTCGCGGTCACGATAAACCAGACGCGCCGCTTCGATATGGCGATGCACGCGGATGGGGTCGAGCGCATCAGAGCCGTGCGCGAAACCGTCCATGATGCCCATGATCATCAAGGCGACAATGCCCGAACCATTGGGCGGGCATTCCCAAATGTCGCGGCCCTCAAATTTATGAGTGATGGGGGTGACGAATTGCGACGCGGTGAGACCAGCGGCGAAGTCGGCCTCAGTATGCAGCCCGCCACGAGACCGCAGCTCAGCGGTCATGGCGGCGGCGAGTTCACCTTCGTAAAAGGCCTTGGCACCGCCAGCGGCAATTTTACGCAGCGAGGCACCCAGCGGCGCGTTGCGAAAAACGGTACCCACTTTGGGCGCAGCACCGTTTACCAGAAACGAGGTGGCGCCGGTTTCGCTTAGCTTATCGACCGTGTGCGACCAATCGAAATTCACCCGCGGGGTGACCACAAACCCGTCCTCGGCGAATTTTATGGCTGGCTGCAAAGCGGCATCCAGCCCCTTGGTGCCGTAAGTTTGCAACAAGGTCTCCCAAGCGCTTACAGCGCCCGGAATGGTGACAACATGCGGTGAAGTGTTGCGCGGTGTGCCCTTCACCCCAGCGGCTTGAAGCGCCTCCATGGTGGCACCGGCGGGGGCGCGGCCTGAGCCGTTCATGGCCACCACCGGCTTGCCTTTTGGTTTGTAGAGCACGAAACAATCACCGCCGATGCCGGTTGATTGCGGCTCGATCACCGCCAATACCGCTGCCGCTGTGATGGCAGCATCCATCGCGTTACCGCCGGCGCGCATGCATTCGATGGCGGCCAGCGTGGCCTCCGGCATCGAGGTCGCGGCCATGGCGCGTGTTGCATAGACCGGGCTACGGCCTGGGAATTGGAAATCACGCATGTTGGATATATCCCTGTTAAGTTTTGGATGGTTTGCGGGAAAAAACTGAAAACTTCAATGCAGGACAGCGGCCAGCAGAGATTGGGTTTTGGGATGGCTGGGATGATTAAATATCTGTGCGGGTGGGCCTTCTTCGATGATTTTACCATCGGCCATCACCACCACGCGGTCTGCCACCTGGCGGGCAAAGCCCATTTCGTGTGTGACCACCACCATGGTCATGCCGCTGCTGGCGAGGTCACGCATCACCGACAAAACTTCGCCAACCATTTCAGGGTCGAGCGCGGACGTTGGTTCGTCGAACAACAGCACCGCCGGTTGCATGGCCAGTGCGCGGGCGATGGCGACACGCTGTTGCTGGCCGCCCGAGAGTTCGACTGGAAACGCTGCCTCTTTCTCGGGCAGGCCAACCCGGGCCAGCAAGGCACGCGCCTGTGCCTGCGCCTGCGTTTTCGAGGTGCCACGTAAAAGCTGTGGCGCCAGGCTGATATTTTCCAAGGCGTTCATATTGGCAAAGAGATTAAAGCGCTGAAATACCATGCCGACATCACGGCGCTGGATCGCGATATTGGCTTCGCGGTCGGAGACTAATTTGCCATTGCGCTCGCGGTAGCCAATGAGTTTGCCATTAACCACAACGCGGCCATTCTGCACGGTTTCCAGATGGTTGATGCAGCGGAGCAGCGTGGTTTTGCCAGAACCTGACGGGCCGATGAGCACGACCACCTCACCACGTTTCACCTTGAAGTTGACATCATCAAGCACTTTGACGGGGCCAAACCATTTATCGATATTGGTCGCCTCGATCAGGAGATCATCACTCATTTCGCGATCTCCAAAGCGGCCAATGCTGGGGGTGATTTGGCGGCCGGCCGGCCAAGGGCAAAATGGCGCTCAGCCCAGGCCATGAAAATATTCCACAGGCTGGTGAGCAGCAAAAAGTATATGCCAAGCACTGAGTAAAGTTCGAATGTGCGGAAGGTGGCAGAGTTGATGGTTTCTGTCACCAGCAGCATCTCAGACACGCCGATGACGCTGACCAACGT
>NCFD01000298.1 GCA_002281005.1 Acidocella sp. 35-58-6
GGCGATAAGCGCAGCCCGTTGGCACCACCATTGCCGATTGCGTGGTCGGGTGCTGTGGACCGGTTTGCGGTATCAACGCACATCGCCGGGATATTTGGGGCGGATTTCCAGCGGGTGTTCACCGCCTGCAAGCGCCAGGAAATTAATGAATTCCGCCGCCGGATTTCCGATGTGGAATATTACGCCTATTTGAAAAACGCGTGAGGATTACATGAGGACTGTAACGGTTGCGGCGACGCAGATGGCGTGCGGGGCTGACAGCGCTGCCAATATAGCACGCGCCGAAGCGCTGGTGCGCAAGGCCGCTGCCGCCGGGGCGCAGGTTATTTTGATTCAGGAATTATTTGAGACGCCGTATTTTTGCCAGGATGAAATTCATACGTTTTTCGGACTAGCTAAGCCGATAGCTGAGAACCCCGCGATTGCGCATTTTGCCCAGGTTGCCAAGGAGCTTGGGGTGGTGCTGCCGATTTCAGTATTTGAGCGAGCCGGTCAGAGTTTTTTCAATTCGATCATGATTATCGACGCGGATGGCAGCCAGTTAGGAATTTACCGCAAGTCGCATATTCCTGATGGGCCTGGTTATTCTGAGAAATTTTATTTTTCGCCCGGCGATACTGGTTTTAAAGTTTGGGATACGCGCTTCGGGCGGATTGGTGTGGGGATTTGCTGGGACCAGTGGTTTCCCGAAACCGCGCGGGCGATGGCGCTGATGGGGGCGGAGTTATTGTTGTTCCCCACGGCCATAGGTTCTGAGCCACAGGATGCGAGCATGGATTCGCGCGACCATTGGCAGCGTACCATGCAGGGCCACGCGGCGGCGAATTTGATGCCGCTGATTGCCTCCAACCGAATTGGCACGGAACCGGGGCGGCATGGCACCGCGCTGACATTCTATGGCTCCTCCTTCATTGCCGACCACACCGGGGCCAAGGTGGCGGAGGCGAACCGCACCGATGAAAGCGTGCTGACCGCGACGTTTGATTTGGATGCCATTGCGCATATCCGTGCCTCGTGGGGTGTGTTCCGCGACCGCCGCCCGGAATTATACGGGGCCCTGATGACGCTTGATGGGCACCATAAACATCGTGGCGGGGCTTAGTTGTTTATGAACACGCCGCTGGCTGATGGATTTCATATGCCGGCGGAGTGGGCGCCACATGCGGGTTGCTGGATGATCTGGCCGGAGCGCACTGATAACTGGCGGCTGGGGGCGAAACCGGCACAGGCGGCATTTGCCGCGGTGGCCAGTGCGATTGCGCGGTTTGAACCAGTGACCATGATGGTAAGTGCGCGGCAATGGCACGCGGCCCGGGCGGCGCTGCCGGAGAGCGTGCGGGTGATTGAGGTGAGCAGCAACGATGCCTGGGCGCGCGATGTGGGTGCCAGCTTCGTGGTGAATAAAGCCGGTGCGTTGCGCGGCGTGGACTGGCCGTTCAATGCCTGGGGTGGCTTGCAAAATGGCTTGTATTTTCCATGGGATTTAGACGACGCCGTGGCGGCTAAAATGCTGCAGATCGAGCGCGCGCCGCGCTACCGGGCACCGAAAATTATCGAGGGCGGCGCCATTCATGTTGATGGCGAGGGCACGGTTTTGGTCACCGAGGCTTGCCTGCTAGCTGACGACCGCAACCCCGGCACCACCAAGACGGAGATGGAACAGGTTTTAAAAGATTATCTGGGTGCCTCACATATTGTGTGGCTGGGCGCTGGTGTGCCGCATGATGAGACGGGCGGGCATGTGGATAATCTGGCCTGCTTTGTGCGCCCTGGTGAAGTTCTGCTGAGCTGGTGCGACGACCCGGCGGACCCGCATTACCATGTGTCGCGCGATGCCGAGGCGCGGTTGCTGGCGGCGCGTGATGCCCAGGGGCGAAAATTAGCGGTACGACATATTCCCATGCCGAAGGCGATGTTTTTTCAGGCAGAGGAAGCGACGGGAATCGACCAAACTGCCTACGGAATGAACCGCCGCGCCGGGGAGCGGCTGGCAGCGTCATATGTAAACTTCTATATTGCAAATGGCGCGATTATTGCACCAGAATTTGACGTTGAGACTGATGTCGAAGCGAAAAGAGTTTTGGCGGCGCTATTTCCGGACCGTGCGATTATAATGATCCCTGGGCGGGAGATTTTATTGGGGGGTGGTAATATTCATTGCATCACCCAGCAGCAGC
>NCFD01000299.1 GCA_002281005.1 Acidocella sp. 35-58-6
CAGTCCAACGCTGGCGTGCTTGAACGCTCAGCCGACGGCGCCACCCCGGCCCAGCAACTCACCGCAATCAACGCTCATGCCCGCGAGCTCATCGCCGCCCAGCAGGGCGCCTTTAACAACCTTCGAAAATTGCTCGCGGCAGCCGGTATTGTTGTGTGCCCCACCATCTCGCTTACATCCGATGATGCGCAATTCCTCGACAACTATTTTATGGAACGGGTATTCCCCGTGCTTACCCCTCTCGCGGTGGACCCAGCTCACCCATTTCCTTTTATTCCCAATATGGGTCTGGTGATGGCGTTGAATTTGGCGCGCAATGATGACCACGGCAACATGGCTGCACTCATCCCCATGCCAAGCCAAATAGAGCGCTTTGTCCGCTTGCCTACGGAAGTCGATCATCCAATCAGGTTTGTCATGCTTGAAGACTTGGTCAGCATGTTTATGGACCGGCTATTTCCAGGCTTCAAAGTTGAAGGATCTGGTCTGTTCCGGCTCATCCGCGACACTGATGTCGAGTTCGAAGAAGAAGCCGAAGACCTGGTGCAGTCCTATGAGACAGCCCTCAAACGCCGCCGCCGGGGCAAAGCCATTCAGCTCACAATTCAAGCCGAAATGCCACATGAATTACGTGAGTTGGTGATCCATGCGGTCGATGCGCCCAATGATGAAATTTATATTGAAACCGGCGTTATGGGCCTGGTAGATGTCAAGCAGCTTATTGTTGATGATCGTCCAGACTTGTTATTTCCACCATATACCGCACGATTTCCAGAACGCATCCGCGATTTTGGTGGCGATTGTTTTGCTGCGATCCGGGCAAAAGATATTCTGGTCCATCACCCATTTGAAAGTTTCGATGTCGTTGTGCAGTTTCTTCGCCAGGCTGCGGCAGACCCAGCCGTGGTTGCGATTAAACAAACATTATACCGTACAAGCCGGGATTCCCCTATTGTTAAGGCGCTGATTGAAGCCTCAGAGGCCGGCAAGTCTGTTACCGCGATGGTGGAACTGCGGGCTCGCTTTGACGAAGAAGCAAATATCCGTCTTTCCCGATCCCTTGAGGCTGCCGGTGTGCAGGTTGTATTTGGCTTTGTTGGATTAAAAACGCACGCCAAAATCTCCTACGTGGTCCGTCGAGAGGCCGGTAGCCTGCGTGCCTACGCGCACTTTGGAACTGGAAATTATCATCCAATTACGGCACGAATTTACACAGACTTGTCGTTCTTCACGTGTGACCCACCTCTTACGCGCGATGCAGCCCGCTTGTTCAATTATATGACCGGTTATGCACGGCCGGAGGACATGGAACAGTTAGCATTCTCACCGCTCACCACGCGCAAAACCATCGGGGCATTGATCGATCAGGAAGTCGCCAACGCGAAAGCTGGCAAGCCATCCGGCATGTGGTTAAAAATGAACTCATTGGTTGATGACCGTCTGATTGACCAATTGTATGAGGCCTCTCGGGCCGGTGTGCACATTAACATTGTGGTCCGTGGTATATGCTGTCTGCGTCCAGGCGTTCCCGGCTTATCCGAAAACATCAAAGTAAAATCGATCGTTGGGCGCTTCCTTGAGCATGCGCGTATCTGCGTTTTTGCTAACGGTCATCCTCTGCCATCGCGTGACAACAAAGTATTTATGTCAAGCGCCGACTGGATGGCCAGGAACATGGATGGGCGTATTGAAACCTTCGTGCCGATTCACAATGAAACTGTTCATGCGCAAGTACTTGACCAGATTATGGTCGTAAATTTGCGCGATGATGCTCAATCTTCTGAGTTACATGCTGATGGAACGTGGGAGCGCGTTACACCAGGTGACCCACCAGCCTCCGCCCATGAGTATTTCATGACCAACCCTTCCCTTTCAGGGCGAGGCTCAGCAATTCATGGCGGACTAAGTTCTGATAAGCCAAAAGGCAAATACAAACGGCGCGTTGATTAATTGACGGTCCTCACGCCACGGACTCTCGCTGACAAGGGGCCGCTCGCTGAGGACCGAAAATGGATGGTAAAATAGTTAGCCGATGAACGGGTTACTTCGGCGCTCAGCTCCAACGGTCGAACTCTCGCCGTGGCCGCATATAAACGTGAAATCATCAGGCAAAACCATAAGCTTGGTCGTAATCGCAGATATCAGATCATCGTGATTTCCATATTCAAAGTCGGT
>NCFD01000300.1 GCA_002281005.1 Acidocella sp. 35-58-6
ATGTCCTGTTTACAGGCAGGGCATGGGGGAAGGTTGGCGCTAGCATTCATGAATATTGATTGGGTTGGGTAGGATAAGGGTCTATTTTAGTCCAGGGTACCGATTAAAAGCGAACGCGCTATCATTCTCCGAACTGCTGATTATGGGGGTAGCCGGTAGTGCGCCAGGGTTTTCAATTGCGGTGGCAATTGCGGGGCTGGTGGGCGCGGCCGGTACGGTTTCACCCAACGCCATACTGATTTTTGCCATACCGATGCTTGGTATTTCCATTGCCTATAAAGGGCTGAACCAGCGGGTGCCCAACGCCGGGGCGGCCTATGAATGGACCAAGCAAACCTTTGGGAAGTTTTTCGGCTATTTTTCAGGGTGGGCGTTGCTGGTGGCGGCGATGGTCTTCATGGTGACGGGCAGTGTGCCGCTGGGCACCGCAACCATTGATTTGTTCAACCCTGATTATGCCGCAAACGTGCTGCTTACCACCTCGATCGGCGCTGTGTGGTTTATCGTGATTGGGGTGGTATTGATCACCGGCATAAAATTGACCAGCCAGATCCAGATTTTTATGAGCTCGATTGAGTTGATTATTCTGGCTGTGATTTCGATTGCTGCTTTCATCCATGCCGGTACAGCAGGCGCTGTGACGCCGTTTTCATGGGGCTGGTTCGGGTTTGCTTACCCTGATGGGTCGTTTGCACCCTCATGCCTGCTGGTGGTGTTTTTATACTGGGGTTGGGATGTGACCTGTAATCTCAGCGAGGAAACCATGAAGAAACCGGCCAATGCGGCTGGTACCAGTGGATTTTTATCGATGTTCATTACCATGGCATCATTTTTGGCGTTTACGGTGGCGGCGTTGTTGTTGTTCAGCCTGAAGGATGCTTCAGGGTTTTCCGATAATCTGATTTATCATGTGGCTTTGCAGGCCGGGCTTGGGCCGGTGGGAGGGCTGTTGGCGTCGTTGGCATTGATCCTCTCAAGCATTGCAACGCTTGAAACCACCATGTTGCAATTTTCACGCACGCTGTTTGCAATGGGCCGGGACCGCGCCCTGCCGACAGCCTTTGGCGTGGTTGATGACAAAACGGCAACACCGGTCCGGGCCATGGTGCTGCTGATGATCCTTGGGCTGGTATTGATCTTCCTCACCAGCTTCATGCCGTCACTTGGCAAAATTTTTACTGACTCAGTAAACGCCATCGCCGTGCAGGTTTGCTATTATTACGGTTTGGCGGGAATTGTTTGTTTTTGGGCTTACCGGTCCAGCTTCAAGAGAGCCTTCGGAGAATTTGTTGTGTACGGTATTTTTCCGCTCCTCAGCGGCCTCACACTGATTGGCTTGGGACTTTATGCGATCACAACGTTTGATATCACTACCAAACTGGTGGGTATTGGCGGGCTTTTGGCTGGGATCGTTTTTTATCATCCTGAAGGGTACGGACGCGATAAAGTATTTCCGTTTCTCGAACGTATGATGCTACGGCTACGCGGTGGAGATTGACTAAAGCCTGATAATTTTACGCGCGCTGGTTAAAAATAAGCAGGGCGTTACTGGGGACATAAGTGGGAATGTTAAACAAAGGGGTGCCGAGCTATGAGCGTTGAATTAAAAGCCAATTCACTATCGTTTTTTGAATCGATTATTATGGGTGTTGCCGGCAGCGCACCCGGATTTTCCATCGCGGTGGCCATTGCCGGGCTGCTGGCGGCGGCGGGCTCGGTTTCGCCCAACGCATTACTGATTTTTGCAGTGCCGATGCTGGGAATTTCAGTGGCCTATAAAGGCTTAAACAAAAAAATGGCGAATGCCGGGGCCGCGTATGAATGGACCAAGCAGGGGTTTGGCAAGTTCTTTGGTTATTTTTCAGGCTGGGCGTTGTTGATCGCAGCCCTGGTGTTCATGGTAACTGGTAGCGTGCCGCTGGGCACCGCCACAATTGATTTGTTCGATGCGGACCTTGCAAGCAATGTGTGGTTAACAACCTCTATTGGCGCGGTATGGTTTATTGCTATCGGCGTGGTATTGATCACCGGTATTGAACTGACCAGCAAAATTCAGGTGGTGATGAGCTCAATTGAGCTGTTGATCCTGTTTGGCATATCGATCGCGGCATTTTTTCATACTGGTGTTGGCGGTGCGGTGACGCCGTTCACATGGTCGTGGTTCGGCT
>NCFD01000010.1 GCA_002281005.1 Acidocella sp. 35-58-6
ATGGTCATCCTGGAATTATCTTAGCCAGACCAAGGATGACCAAGGTCATGCTGTCTGTCTCACCTACTGGATGAACCTGTTGCAGGGCATGAAGACCAAGCTGCCGCTGCTGGTGAGTTTGAACCCGTTAATTCCCATTAAAGCCGATAAAATTCTGTTGCGGAAAGTCTATCGCCACCCGCAATTCAATGCCGCCGCCATGCAGGCGCAGGAAGACCTTCCCAAAATTCAAGGAGCGGACCGTCTGTGGTTCGCCGGTGCCTGGACCTGCTGGGGCTTCCATGAGGACGGGATCGCCTCGGCGGTACGCATCGCCAATGCACTGGGGGTGCAAGCACCTTGGCAGACCTCCTGACCACGCCCGCCACCCTTTATGCCGGCCGGGTGGCGCATATCCGCCACACACCGTTCCGGCATCGTTTTGACTATCGTATGTGGATGATGGCGATTGACCTCGATCAGATCGATGAAATTGCCAGAACCTCTAAATTCTTCAATCATAACAAACCAGGCTTGATCTCGATCCAGGACAAGGATCACGGGTTTCGTGATGGCCGCCCTTTACGCGCCTTTGTTGAAGACGCGCTGGCACAACAGAACCTCACCGCCTTTGGCGCCCGCATCATATTCATCACCATCCCGCGGCTACTTGGATACGCCTTCAACCCGATCAGTTTTTATTATTGCTATGATGCACAAGGCAAGCTTGGCGCGGTGCTGCATCAGGTTAAAAACACCTTTGGTGGCCAGATCGGTTATTTGTTGCCGGTGCATGGCGACAGCCTGATCCGCCAGTCCGCACCCAAGCGCATGTATGTCTCACCATTTTTTGATATGCGCGGCGGCTACCGCTTCGCTCTCACGCCACCTGGTGAAAAACTCGCCGTCTCGATCCAGTATGGTGACGCCCAGCAAAAACGCATGACCGCAACGATGGTCCTGACCGCCCAGCCGTTCACAGATGCGTCAATTATGCGATTGCTGGCCCAAATGCCGTTCGCGCCAATGAAAGTGATGATGGCAATTCATTGGCAGGCCCTTAAACTCTTTCTACGTGGTGCCAAGTTCCATAGCGTACCGCCAATAACTCGCGAAACGATGATCGCCGGAGAGGGTAAATGACTGAGACGACGACCGCCAATGCCATGATGAAGTTTCCGGTTGCCCCGCCGCGCGACCGGCGCCTGCAACTGGCACTGCAATTTGCCCGCCTGCTGCGCGCCGGGCGCCTGAACCTGGTTCTGCCAGACGGCAGTACGCACCATTTTGAAGGCTCCGAACCTGGCCCCACCGCCACCATGCTGCTGCGCGACCCGCGCATGATCACCAAGCTCGCTTTCGGCGGCTGCCTTGGTCTCTCGGAAGCGTATATGGACGGCATGTGGGAAAGCCCCAACGTCACTGACGTATTGCGTCTCGGCACCGCCAATGAACAGGCCTTTGATGCCATGCTGCGCGGCAAAAACTGGGCGCGGTTCGCCTCCTGGATCATGCATAAACTACGCCCCAACACCCGCAAAGGCTCACGCAAAAACATTGCCGAGCATTACGACCTTGGCAATGATTTTTACAGCGAGTGGCTGGATGGCTCGATGACCTACTCAGCCGCTTTGTTCAGCAAGGGCGAGAATGACCTGCAAGCCGCGCAGATTGAAAAATACCGCCGCCTCTGCCGCGCTTTGGATATTCAACCCGGCATGAGCGTGCTGGAGATTGGTTGTGGATGGGGGGGCTTCGCTGAAGTTGCCGCCGCCGAGTTTGGCGCCATTGTCACCGGCATCACGCTCTCCACCGAGCAGCTCGCATTCGCGCAGGCGCGCATGAAAAAAGCCGGCCTGGCCGATAAAGTGACCCTCAAACTGGAAGACTACCGCGACACCACCGGCCATTTCGACCGCATCGCCTCCATCGAAATGTTTGAAGCGGTGGGCGAGGAATACTGGCCGGTGTATTTCCAGACCGTACGCGACCGCCTGCGCCCTGGTGGTCAGGCCGGCATTCAGGTCATCACGATTGCGGATCGTTTTTTCGCCGACTACCGAAAGACCGCTGATTTTATTCAGCGCTACGTGTTCCCCGGCGGCATGTTACCCTCCCCCACCCGGCTGCGTGAGGAAATTGCAGCCGCGGGGATGCACTTGCATGATAGCTTCTGGTTTGGCCGTGACTACGCCGAAACTCTCAACCGCTGGCAGGCCAGCTTCCAGGCGGCATGGGACAAAATTACGGGGCTGTCCTCGCAGTATGATGATCGTTTCAAGCGCCTGTGGGAATTTTATCTAGGCTATTGCGAGGTCGGCTTTGAAGCCGGCTGGACCGATGTCGGCCAGATCGTGATACGCCGCGCTTAGCACAAAACCAGGAACCCATCAGATTATGTCCGACCAACGCGCACCAGCGCCCCTGCGCTGGCAGACGCTGCTGATTTATGCCGCGCCAGCCATGCCGCTTGGGATGCTCGGGCTGCCACTGCTGGTGATTTTGCCGAACTTCTGGGCCGGGCCGATGGGCATGAACCTCGCCACCGTAGGGTTTGTGCTCACCCTGGTGCGGGTGATGGACGCCGTGTTCGACCCCACCATTGGCCGCCTCTCTGACATGAGCCGTTCACGCTTTGGCCGCCGCAAGCCCTTTATTGCGTTTGCGATTCCTGTCGCTGTGGTGGGGGCTGTCGGGCTGTTTTTCCCGCCATTGCATGCCGGGGCGGTGTGGCTGTTCATCTTCAACGCGCTGGTTACCTGGGGCTGGACCATGATCTCGCTGCCCTACTGGGCCTGGGGGGCTGAACTCTCGGATGAATACAAGGAGCGTCAGCGCATCACCAGTTTTCGTGAGGGGGGTACCATTATCGGAATTCTCATCTCGGCATTGGCACCGGTGGTGCTGGGCATCACCAGCCCGGAAGGTGAAGCGCATCTGCTGGTTATCCTTACCATTGGCCTCGCCACCCCCTTCGTGCTGGCTGCCTTGATTATGGTGCCAGACCCGCTCCCTACTCAGCTTGAAAAACCGGCCGGTCTGGCGGCAGCCTTAAAAGTGGCGGCAGCCAACGCGCCGTTTCGCAAGCTCATTTTCGCGTGGCTAATCAATGGCCTCGCCAATGGCCTGCCGGCGGTGTTGTTTCTGATGATCTGCACCCAGTACCTCAACGCCCCCGCCGCCCAAGGGCCACTGCTGCTGGTCTATTTTGCCTCCGGCGTGCTGGCCGTGCCGCTTTGGCTCTGGCTGGCGGTGCGCATCGGCAAACACCGCGCCTGGATCACCTCGCTGCTGGTTACCGCCTTCGCCTTCTCATTCGTGCCGCTGGTTCCGCATATTGGCCTGTGGTTCTTTGGCCTGATCAGCGTTTTTACCGGCTCCGGCTTAGGCGCTGATTTCACCATCCCGCCCGCCATCCAGGCCGATGTGGTGGATCTCGATGAATTACAAAGCGGCGAGCGCCGTGCCGGGTTGTTTTTTGCCGCCTCCACCATGGCGCAGAAAGCCGGCAATGCACTGGCGGTCGGCATCGCCTTCCCGCTCCTGCAACTGGTAGGCTTTACCACCCATGCGGCCAATGGCCCCTTTCAAAAGGCCGCCTTACTCATCATGTATTGTGGCGTGCCTAGCGCTTTGAAACTCATTTGTGCCTTAATCCTGCGTGGCTTCCCGCTTGGCGAGCCTGAGCAACACCGGTTGCGCGCCGAAATTTCGCTAAGGCAGACCAAAGCCGCATGATCCCAGAAGGCCGCGGCTTGCGTATTATTGGCGATGTTCACGGCGACACCAAAGCCTTCGCCATCGCCGCCGATACTGATTTATTCGTCATTCAGTTGGGCGATCTGGTCGATGACGGCCCGGACACGCCCGGCACGCTCGATATCATGTTCCGCCTGCTCGATGAAAAACGCGGTTTGTTTCTGCTCGGCAACCATGATTTCAAACTCGCCCGTGCCTTGCGCGGTGATTTTATTACCAAATCGGCCAGTCTGCATCGCACCTTGGAGGCGCTCTCACCGGCCCAGGCAGCGCGGGCACAATCTGAAATCATGCAGGCCCCGGCTTGGCTTAATTATAAAAACCTGTTTTTCGTGCACGGCGGCTTTCACCCTGCCATGCGAACAACACCGTCACCGCACTTCCCTGAAGCCCGGCCCGACCCCTTGCTTGCCCGCGCTTTGTACGGCCAGACCACCGGGCGCGTCACCGGCGCTGGCAAACCCGAACGTCTGATCGGCTGGGTGCATCATGTTCCCGCAGATGTGATTGTATATTGCGGCCACGACCGTCGCAGTTTAGACGACCGCCCCTACATCAAATGTGGCGCACAAGGCGGCACAACGGTATTTCTCGACACCGGTGCCGGCAAAGGCGGGCACCTTAGTTGGATCGATATTCCTGCTGAAAACATTTAAGGATTTTTATAATGCGTTGGCTCAATTTTGTTCTCCCGGTGCTCGCCACCTGTAGCCTTGGCGCCTGTGCCACCATGCAGCCGCAGGATTTCGCAGGCGGCGCCCCTACCATGGCGCTAAACGATTATTTCCCCGGCCATTCTACCGCCTACGGCATTTTCATCGACCGTTTCGGTAACGTGCGTAACCAGTTCACCGTCGATTGCCACGGCAGTTGGGACGGCACCACCATGACCTTGCAGGAACATTTCACCTATGTAGGCGGTGCCAACGGCCAACCGACCAGCCGCATTTGGCATTTCCATAAAACCGGTCCCAACACCTGGGAAGGCACCGCTGGCGATGTTATCGGTGTGGCCACCGGCGTGCAGGACGGTAACGCGTTTCACATGACCTATGTCACCGAATTGCATACGGGCTCCAGCACCCACACGGTTTCAGTCAGTGACTGGATGTTCCGTGAAAGCCCGGGCGTGGTGATCAACCACACCACCATCAGCAAACTCGGCGTTACCTTAGGCGATGTGCAAATCGCCTTCGTGCATGATTGAGTTTAAGGGATCGCCAGCAGCCAGATCAACGTCAGGCTGATCACGCCCAGCACGATCAATGACAATGTTACAGCCGTGGTGACCCTGACACCAGCTTTCGCGACAGCCCGCACATCCACCCCTAAACCCAGGGCCGCCATCGAAACCGTTGTTAAAATGGCGGCCATATTTTTAATCGGGCCCAAGGCCGGTTGCGGAATAATATCCATTGAGCGGACCACCAGCACCAGCAAAAACCCGATGATGAACCAAGGCACCAATTGTTGCAGTTTCAGCTTGCGCTTCACGCTGACAACCCCTGGGTCTCGAAATTTGCTCGCAAATAACGAAATCACCAGCACGACCGGCCCCAGCATCAGCACCCGCACCAGCTTGACCACCGTGCCGATCTGGTTACTGAGCGCGCCAATCGGCAAGGTTGCCGCCAGCACCTGCGGCACCGCATACACGGTCAACCCCGCCAGCACGCCATATTGCGTGAGCGACATATGCAGCAACGGCACCAACAGCGGTAAAACCAGCACCGTAATCACGCCGAGCACCGCCGTAAAAGCAATCGAGGTCGCAATGTCATGGCCATCTGCGCCGATCACCGGGGCTACTGCCGCAATCGCTGAATTCCCGCAAATCGAATTACCACATGCCACAAGCAGCGACATTTTGCTCGGTAATTTCAACATGCGGCAAATTGTGTAGCTAATAATAATCGCCGCAGCCACCACCACCACAATGCTGATCAGCAAAGGTATCCCGAGCGCGATAACAGTTTTCACACTCACGGAGGCGCCAAGCATCACCACGGCCACCTCTAAAAGTGTTTTGGCACTGAAATGAATTCCTGGCCGCCAGATTTCGCCGGGTTGCCAGACAGTGCGGATAATCACACCCAGCAAAATGGCCAGCACGAGGGCTTCCAAAAAAGCCTCCCCCACTAATCTGGTCTCAACCGCTTGAAGCAACGCCGCCAAGGCCGTGATAACCGCACAAAGAAAAACGCCGGGGACCAAACCCAGCCGCGATTTCATGTTGCTCATCAAAACAGCCATCTGTCAGTCCAATTCAAATTCAGTAAAACACCAAGTCCCAAACTCTCATGAGCGTCGCGCCGTCGTGTAGAGCGCAATCTCCTGCAAATTATCGCGTAAGGCTGAGGTTGGAAAAATTCCCAGCGCCTGACTGGCCGATTCCGCAAAACTGCGAGCCTTGGCGATGGTCCGCTCAATCGCATCATGCCGGGCGATCAGGGTTAGGGCGGTCGCGAGGTCGGAATCGGTCTGCTCCCCGGCGCCAATCACCCGCTCCCAAAATATCCGTTCGCTCGCTTCGCCATCACGAATCGCAATCAGCACCGGATAGGTCAGTTTACCCTCCCGGAAATCATCTCCGATCGTTTTGCCCAATTCAGCCACGTTGGCGTTATAATCAAGCGCGTCATCCACCAATTGGAACGCCATGCCGAGATCCATGCCGTAGCTTGCCAGGGCCGCGCACTCAGCGGCTGGGCGGTTGGCAATCACGCCACCAACCTCGCAGGCCGCCGCGAACAAGGCGGCTGTTTTGCCCCGAATAACCTCGAAATATTTAACCTCCGTGGTGGCAATATCGTTCTGGGTGCTCAGTTGCAGCACCTCACCCTCGGCAATTGTGGCGGCAGCGGTGGAGAGAATACGCAACACCTCCAGCGAGCCATCAGCCACCATCAACTGAAACGCGCGGGCGAATAAAAAATCTCCCACCAGCACCGAAGCCTTGTTGCCAAACACCGCATTGGCGCTGGCCAGCCCGCGCCGCAGCACGCTCTCATCCACCACATCGTCGTGCAGCAGCGTCGCGGTGTGGATAAACTCAACACAGGCCGCCAGTTGCACATGGCGATCCCCTTCGTAACCGCACAGCCGGGCCGCAGCCAAGGTCAGCAAAGGCCGCAGCCGCTTGCCTCCCGCCGCCACCAGATGCGCCGCTAATTGCGGGATCAAAGCCACTGGCGAGTCCATTCGGGCCACAATGGCGCGGTTGGTCGCTTGCAAATCAGCCTCAAGCGACGCGGTTAACCGGGTCAGCGCATCTGCCGTCAAAGGTGTCGTACCGTCCAAACCCGCATCCCAGCTTGCTATTTACCCCTCTCATGCCACCATATCGGCCCGGGCGAAACAGGGTCAAGCAGGAGACAGCCACATGGAAATGGTCATTGCATCAAACGAGCCGGTCCGCTTAAGCTTTTTGATGGCTTTGCTGCGCGATGCCGGATTACAGCCCGAGCTATACGATATGAACATGTCGATACTGGAAGGCAGTGCTGGCGCCATTCAGAGGCGGATCATGGTTCCCAGCCCACAGGCCCACGCCGCCCGCCGGGTATTACGTGAGGCGGGGGAGTTGTGACCCAGACCACCGAGGGCACTTTGCTGGGCGGCCGGGTAAAATACCGGCAATTTACCACGGGCCATCGCACCGGGTTCGAGCCCGTGCTACTGGCGGCAAGCGTGAACGCCAAGCCAGGAGACCAGGTTCTGGAGGCTGGCAGCGGTGCCGGTGCGGCCTTGCTGTGCCTTGGCCACCGAATTGCGGGCTTAAACGGCACTGGGCTTGAAATTGACCCCACCTTGGCCGCTCTCGCCAATGAAAATTTTAAAATCAATGGATTACAAAACTTTTTTTGCCTGCAAGGTGACACCACGCACCCACCGTTTGGCGGCACCTTCCAGCACGCCATCGCCAACCCGCCTTGGTTTAATCCAGCCAGCACGAAGTCACCCGATGAAAAGCGCGCCTTAGCTCACCACGCCCCTACCGGCTTGCTGGCGGACTGGGTCAGCGGATTAACCGCCTGCTTGAAATCAAACGGCCAGATATACCTTATTTTACCCGCCGCCTCACTAAGCGAGGCGCTAACGCACCTGAAATCGCACAAATATGGTGCCATCACCCTGTTGCCACTCTGGCCGCGTGCCGGCCAAGCCGCGGCTCAGGTTATCATCACCGCCCGGCGCGGCGCCCGCAGCCCCGACAGATTGCTGGCGGGCCTGACATTGCACAATGAAGCCGGCATAACCCCTGAAGCCGAGGCCATCCTGCGCGACGGTGCCGCCCTCTCAATGGACTGACCGCAGCGACATATCACGCATCAACATGCCGATCAGCAACGCTAGCAAAGCCGCCACCGCGCAAGCCGCAAAGGCCATATGAAACCCCGCTTCCAGCAGCACCGTACCGGCCAGTGTGACCCCAGCCGAACCACCAATGGCACGGAACAACAACATGCACCCGGTCGCCACCCCAACATCGCGCCGGTCAGCCGCGTTCTGAATCGCCACCGTGATGTTCGGCTGCACCAACCCGATGCCGCCGCCAAGCAACACCATGTAGGCCACGCACAGCGCCAGCGGTGTGCTGCGCCCCATGCTGGCCAATAAAACCAGCCCCGCCAGGCACGCCGCCAATGCCAGCAAAATGGTTGGCTTGGTGCGCCCCAACCAGCGCGCCACATGGCCACCGGCATAAGACATCACTACAAACGCCAGCAAAAACGGCGTGGTAAACGCCCCCGAAACCGCCGCATTGGTGCCCCGCACATACTGAAAATACAGCGGCAGCAAAAACGTGCCCCCAAACGTGCACAACGAATTGGTGAACGACAGCGCCAAGCCCCCCAGCACGATTTTATTCGCAAAAATATGCAACGGCAGCATCGGCATGAGAGCCCGCCGCTCCTGCCAGATCATCAACCCGGTCAAAATGGCACCCCCTATCGCGAGGCCAGCGGCCAGCGGAGAATTCCAGGCGAAATCCCGGCCACCGGATGAGCACAGCACCAGCCAGGCGGTGATGCTGGCCATCAGCAGCCCGGCCCCCAGGTAATCGATCTTCACCGGCCCCGGCGCATGCGGCGGTAGCAGCCGCAGCGCCCGCCCGCTGGAAATATAAGCCACCACGCCTAGCGGCAAATTTATCCAAAAAATCGCCCGCCATGAGAGCAAATCCGTCAGCGCCCCGCCGGCAATCGGCCCGGCGATGCTGGCGATGCCCCACATGCCGCTCATATATATTTGGTAGCGGCCGCGCTCGCGCGGCGGCACAACATCGGCAATGGCAGTCTGGGCGATGGTAATCAGTCCCGCCCCGCCGATGCCTTGCAGCGCCCGCATAAAAATCATCTCCGGCAGGTTTTGGGCGACCGCACAGCCCATCGAAGCCAGCACGAACACGATAATCGCGGGCTGCAGTAATTTCCGGCGGCCGTAAATATCGGAAAGTTTGCCGAACACCGGCGTCGCGGCAGTGCCGGTAAGCAAATAGGCCGCCACAATCCAGGCCAGATGCCCTTGGCCCTGCAAATCATGCCCCATTTTCGGAACCGCGGGCACCACAATCGTCTGGTCAAGTGCCGAGAGCAAAATCGCCAGCGCCACGCCACGAATAACGGGTAAAATTTCCTGATGCGTATAGTTGCGAATCTCGGTCATGGTCACTGGCATAACCTGTTCGGCAAGGTCTGCAAAATATCGGAATCGGCGCTGCTTGCGCTGTCATTGCCGCCGCCTAAATTAAGACGTAGTGTGAACATGGATGTTGCGCTGCGTTGACGACCCGTTAAGAATCTAGGCGGGAATCGTAGTTAATAAAAATTTTAAAGCATGATGTGGTATTCGATTGATAAAATCTCCCCAACATGTAGTGTAGAGCTCCAATGAATAATCGAGGTCGGCGATGAATATGATGTCCAAAAATGAAGCCGTCATGCTGGATGATACCATCCAGATGCCGGGCCGCTTCCAGGTTCAAATTGACCGGTCACGCGACGCGCTGCTGACCGATTTCGGGCGGGCCACGCTTGATGACCGCTATTTGTTGCCCGGCGAAGGCTATCAGGATTTGTTCGCCCGCGTCGCCTCCTACTACGGCGACAACGCTGCTCATGCGCAGCGGATTTACGACTACATGAGCAAAATGTGGTTTATGCCCTCCACACCGGTGCTCTCGAACGGCGGGACCGACCGCGGCCTCCCCATTTCCTGCTTCTTGAACGAAACCTCGGATAGTCTGGAGGGCATTGTCGGCCTCTGGAATGAGAATGTCTGGCTCGCCTCAAAGGGCGGCGGCATTGGCTCGTATTGGGGTAATTTGCGCTCAATCGGCGAAAAAGTCGGCCAGAACGGCAAGACCTCGGGCGTGATGCCGTTCATCCGGGTGATGGACAGCCTCACCCTCGCAATTTCCCAGGGCTCGCTGCGTCGTGGCTCGGCAGCGGTTTATCTGCCGGTCTGGCACCCCGAAATCGAGGAGTTCATCGAAATCCGCCGCCCCACTGGCGGTGACCCTAACCGCAAGGCGCTGAATTTGCACCACGGCATCCTGCTCTCTGATGCCTTCATGCGCGCCGTCGAGACCGACTCCGAGTGGATGCTGACCTCGCCGAAGGACCGCGCTCATGTGCGCACCATCTCGGCCCGCGCCTTGTGGGTGCGCATTCTCACCGCCCGCATCGAAACCGGCGAGCCGTACCTGATTTTCTCCGATCATGTGAACAACGCCCGCCCCGAACATCACAAGCTGGCGGGCCTGGAAGTGAAAACCTCCAACCTCTGCGCCGAAATCACCTTGCCGACCGGGCTGGACCAGCATGGCAAACAGCGTACCGCCGTGTGCTGCCTGTCCTCGCTTAACCTCGAATATTGGTTTGAGTGGCACAAGAACGAGCAATTCATCGAAGACGCCATGCGCTTCCTTGATAACGTACTGCAGGACTTCATCGATAAAGCACCGGACTCGATGGAAAAAGCCAAATACGCCGCGATGCGCGAGCGCTCGGTCGGCTTGGGCGTTATGGGCTACCATTCATTCCTACAGGACCAGAATATTCCGTTCGAGAGCGTTATGGCGAAGGTGTGGAATACCAAGATGTTCAAGCACATACGCGCCGGTGCTGATGCTGCATCTAAAAAGCTGGCCGCTGAGCGCGGGGCCTGCCCGGATGCCGCCGACTACGGCATCGACGAGCGTTTTTCCTATAAAATCGCTATCGCCCCGACCGCCTCAATTTCGATCATCACCGGCAACACCTCGCCCGGGATTGAGCCGATTGCGGCCAACGTGTTCCTGCAAAAAACCCTCTCCGGCAGCTTCTCGGTGCGCAACCGGCCCTTGCAAAAACTGCTGGAAAAATACGGCCGCGACGATGAGGACACCTGGTCCTCCATCACCACCACCAAAGGCAGCGTGCAGCATCTGGATTTCCTCACCCAGCATGAGAAGGACGTTTATAAAACCGCGTTTGAACTCGATCAGCGCTGGATCATCGAACACGCTGCCGACCGTGCGCCGTTTATCTGCCAGAGCCAGTCCATCAACGTGTTCGTGCCGGCCAACGTGAATAAGCGCGATCTGCACCAAATCCATTACCAGGCCTGGAAGAAAGGCGTGAAATCGCTGTATTATTGCCGTTCCCTCTCGATCCAGCGGGCCGACACGGTTTCAGAAAAAGCCGTCCGGCCCGACGAATTCACCGGCATCACACCGGTCAACGACGGCGCCGCTCCCCGGCCCCTCGCCGCTTCCACCGATTACGAGGAATGTCTGGCCTGCCAGTAGGCCTGTCCCCTTCGTCACTCCCGCGGAAGCGGGAGGCTTCTTTTCTCCCGCCTTAAGGCTATTTTCATGAGTGCGCACACCACCCCCGACCAATATCCGGTGAAACTTGACCTTCTCACCGAAAACCCGGTTTACAAGCCCTTCCGCTATCCCTGGGCCTATGAAGCCTGGCTGACCCAGCAGCGCGTGCATTGGCTGCCGGAAGAGGTGCCGCTCGCCGATGACGTGAAAGATTGGCACAAAAACCTCACCATGCCTGAGCGCAACCTGCTCACCCAGATCTTCCGCTTCTTCACCCAAGCAGATGTCGAGGTGAACAACTGCTACATGAAGCACTACAGCAACGTGTTCAAACCCACCGAAGTGCTGATGATGCTCTCGGCATTCTCGAACATCGAGACCGTGCATATCGCCGCCTATTCGCATCTGCTCGACACCGTGGGCATGCCGGAAGTCGAATACACAGCCTTCCTCAAATACAAAGAGATGAAGGACAAGTACGACTACATGCACGCCTTTAGCATGGACAGTAAGCACAACATCGCCAAAACCCTGGCGGCGTTTGGGGCGTTCACCGAGGGCCTGCAATTATTCGCCTCCTTTGCGATCTTGCTGAATTTTCCTCGCTTTAACAAAATGAAGGGAATG
>NCFD01000301.1 GCA_002281005.1 Acidocella sp. 35-58-6
CCCCGCGGGCACCAAGCTGCCGGCCTCAGAACTGGGCCATTTCAACCTGGTGGGGGATATCACCGCAGCGGGCCAGATGATTAATATTGAAGTGCGGCCGGAAACCGAAATGGCCAAATGCTACGCCGCGCAGATGGCCAAGGCGCATTTTCTGCACCCGCCGCTGGTGGGGCGCACCACCTACCCGGTGTTACTCGACCTGAACGTAACGCCGTAATTTTTTAGAAAATATTCATAAACCGGCTCAACAGGCCCGGGCTCTGGGTGGTCTGTTGCGGCGTGTTACCGGTGGTAACCGGCTGACCAAGTGCTTGGTTTTCCTGCAAACGGCGGGCTTCGGCACTGGCATCAACCGTGGGTGGCGGCGTGGGGCCATTGCCCATCAAACGATCCACAAAGCCAGGCGGCTTGGAGGCGATCATCGCCGACTGGTTCACATCCGCCCGGATATCGGAAGGCGGCGTTGGCCCTGCGGCCTGCAACAAAGCCTGCTGACCACCGGTGACCGAAGCCCCTGAGGCTGGCAGCGCCGAAGCCGGGGACAGTGCCACCAGACCTTGCTGCCCAGCATCAACCTGCTGCGGGCGCGGCTCACCTGGGTTAGGCGAGGGCAGCACGCCCAGTTCCGGCGGCAGTGAAAGCGGCGCCTGGGTGCCCACGTCGAAGGCATCCGGCGGATTGGCTTCCAGCCCGAAGGTTTTTTTGATCCCCTCGCCACCGCACCCGGCAAGCGTGATGGAGAGCGACAATGCAGCCAGGCCGGTGATGATTTGATTGCGTTTCATGGAGCCTTCCTATCGCCGGTTGCGTTTCCTCGCAACAGGCTCTCGGCCATCAATACCCCCACCCCGCACACAATCGCCGCATCGCCCACATTAAACACGTACCAGGAGTAGGCGCCGATATGGGCCTGGATGAAATCCACCACCGCGCCATAGCGCAAACGGTCTGAAACATTACCAATGGCCCCGCCGGCGATGGCGCCGATGGCCAGGGTGGTGACGAGACGCTCGGTGTTCCACAGCCACACGCCGAGCGCTGAAACCACCGTCAGCGCCACCGCTGCCAGCAAAACGATGCCCAATCCGCCCAGCCCGTTGAACATGCCAAAGGTGACGCCGTGGTTCCACACCAGCACGAAATTCAGCACCGGCAATAACACCAGAAAATGCCCATCGGTGAGGCCCAACTGATGCAGCACGGCGTATTTACTGGCCTGGTCAGCCGCCAGCACCACCACGCCCAGACCAATGCCCGCAGCCCGGCGGTTCATGGCGCCACAGCCTCACAGCAGCGAATACACAGCGTGGGGTGGGTTTTATTGCTGCCAACCTCCGCCAGCACGCGCCAGCAGCGCTCGCATTTGGTGCCGGGGGCGATGGATGCGCCATTGGCATCGCCAAAGCCAGCCCCTGAGGTGATGCAGATATCAGCCCAGATGGTATCATCAGCCAGCAAAGATTTAGCCTCGGCAGCAATCACCGCCACCGCCTGCAATGAGGAGCCGATGGTTTTATCCCGCCGCATGGCCTCGATGGCGCCGGTGATCTCGCTGCGCTGGGCACGAATGCCAGCCCATCTCACCGCCAGCGCCTCATCCTGCCACGTTGCCGGAATTTCCGGGAACAAGGTCAGATGCACCGAGGCGTCATTACCAAAGCGCGTCACCCAGGATTCTTCCGCGGTAAACGGCAGCGCCGGGGCCAGCCAGGCTGTCAGGCAGCGATGCAAAATATCCAAAACCGTGCGGCAGGCACGGCGTTTTTTGGAATCGGCACGGTCGCAGTAAAGGGAATCTTTCCGGATATCAAAATAGAACGCCGATAAATCGGTTGAGCAAAAATGATGGATGGCGGGGTACACCCCGGTCCAGTCATGCGAGGCGATTGATTTTTGCACCAGCGCGTTCAATTCCCACAGACGGTGCAGGATAAGTTTTTCTAGCTCGGGAAATTCCGCCTCGGGTAGTTTTTCGGCCTCGGTGAACCCATCCAGCGAGCCCAGAATCCAGCGCAATGTATTGCGCAGCCGCCGGTAAAGTTCAGCCTGCTGTTTGAGGATTTCCGGGCCGATGCGCAAATCTTCCGAGGTATCGGAATTCATCACCCATAGGCGCAAAATATCCGCGCCGTATTTGTCGTTCACCTCTTGCGGC
>NCFD01000302.1 GCA_002281005.1 Acidocella sp. 35-58-6
AGTTCATCTGCGCCAGCGCGATGGATGGGTTGATGCAGGTGGCCTTGCAATTTGGCATTTGCCTAGGCACAGCCTTGCTGACCGTTGATACATTAGCACAGGCCGAAGCCCGGTCGCGTGAAACTGGCTCCAATAAAGGTGCTGAAGCCGCCGTGGCGTGTCTGAAACAAATCGCGCTAGCGCGTACATTGGAAGCCGTATGACTGAAAATAATAAACCGCGCCCACGCACCCTATCGCGTGTCGCCGCCGTGCAGGCGCTCTACCAAGCCGAGCAAGCTGTCCAGAGTCCGGAGACCGTGATCGACCAGTTTGTCCGCCATCGCATCGGCAACATTCCAGGCCGCGGCGGGCTAGATGACGGCCACCTCACCGAAGCGCAGGTACCGCTATTCGCCCGCATCGTGCGTATCGCAACCCAGCAGCAGGATGTGATCGATGGCATGATCGTGCAGGCGCTGCCAGAATCCTGGCCGCTGGACCGCCTTGACCCCGTGTTGCGGGCGCTGCTGCGTGCCAGTGGGGCGGAATTATGGATGTCCGACGGCCCCCCGGCAAAAGTGGTAATCAATGAATATCTCGATGTCGCGCACGGGTTTTTCGCAGGCGAGGAATCGCGTTTGGCCAACGGTGTGCTAGACCGTATTGCGCATCTGTTGCGTCCGGCTGAATTTTCTCCCGCCGCCTAAAATGCATGGGCGATGAATTCTCCCGCATCGCCCGTTATTTGGCCCCACTCGCCGGGCCGGAAGGGTTGGGGCTGACCGACGATGCAGCATTGTTTACGCCGCCCGCTGGAGCGCAACTGGTTTTCACCGCCGACCAAATGCTCGAGGGCATACACTTCATCCCCGGTGACCCGCCCGCGCTCATCGCCCGCAAATTATTGCGCCGCAACCTCTCTGACCTCGCGGCGATGGGGGCCTCACCTCTCGGCTATTTGCTAACGACAGCGCTGCCGCCTGGCATTGATGAAAGCTGGCTGGCGGCATTTGCCGAAGGCCTGGCGCAGGACCAAACTGAATTCGGTATCAAGTTATTTGGCGGTGACAGCTCGTCATCGCGAACAGATATTTCGTTAAGCGCCACGCTCATCGGTCACGTGGCTCCCGGCGAAGCACTACGCCGCAACGGTGCCAAAACCGGAGACGATATTTGGGTCACCGGCACCATCGGCGATGCTGCATTGGGCTTGCGAGCACGCCAGGGCACACTGCCTGATCCATCAGGGTATCTCATCAATCGTTCATTATTACCCTCACCACGGATCGGCCTGAAACTTGCTGGCATTGTGCATGCCGCCATCGATATTTCCGATGGGTTGATCCAGGATCTGGGCCATATTAGTCGAGCCTCAAACCTAACGGCGCATATTCAAGCGGATCTGGTTCCAGCTTCCCAGGATGCGGCGATGCTCGGCGCAAAATACCTGGAAGCCCGACTAACCGAGGGCGATGATTACGAACTAATTCTTGTAGCCCCACCCGGTAATGCAGACCGTCTGGCAGCAGTATGTGGCAGCCTACCCGTCACGCGCATAGGCACCATGAGCGAGGGGGAGGGCCCTGTGGTAACACGGGACAGGTCTGGAAGGTTGGTAAACTTAAAACATTTTGGTTGGCAGCATTTCTAGTCTCAAAAAATAGACATTGACGAAACGAAAAATTTTGTCCAAAGCACTTTTGTGCTGAATTCGAAATCAAAATCTGGCTCTCATATTTTTGTCTCAACGAACTTCGTTGCGATACTTTTTATGTTGCCATTTATTGTTGGCAGCATTCGTAATATTATTACAACACATCACTGGTTTGCCGACTTTGAGGCACTTTCATGTGCTGGTGAGATGTCCAGTCATAAATTATCGCCGTATATACAACCAGTGGTATGTGACAATGCTCAACCAACGATTTTTGTCTATCCTCCGGCCATCGCAAATTTTTTATCAACGATACAGACGCATTTTGGACTCTCGCTTGAAATTGCCGTCTATGGTTTCGTTTTTTTTGCTATCACCTCTCAAATATTGCGGTTACTGATCCTGCCTGACAAATACCGAATTCTTCGAGCACCGTTTTATGGTGAAATTCCGGGAAGCGCTCTGCCCTCTGGAAATATCTCAATTATTCTACATGGCCTAATTTTTCTACAAGCT
>NCFD01000303.1 GCA_002281005.1 Acidocella sp. 35-58-6
GGTAATGCTTAGTGTGGTGGTGCCTACCACTGATCCTGCGGCGTTGAGTTCCTTGGTGGTCAGAACGCCGGTGGCGGTGTTGTAGCTCTCGGAATAGCTATCGCCAGCGGTTGCGGCGGGCAATACGCTGGTGCCGATGGTGATGGCATCGTAAGCGCCGAAGCCCGCAATGGTGCCGCCAAAGCCGCCGGAATTATCGTTGATATCAAGCCCGTTCAGCGTGGTGGCTGAGCCCGTGCCGAACAGAATGGTCTGTGCGGTATCTGTGCCGGCAGCGTTGGCCAGGGTGACATGGCCGCCCGCACCAATCGCAACAGTGCCGCCACCGCTTAAGGTCGCGGCATCGATGAACACCGTGCTGGTACCGGTGACGTTTATAGTGCCGCTGTTGGCAACCGGGCTGGTGCTGGCGATGGATGCCGTACCGGAAACCACTAGCACGGTCTCACCACTGACGATCGACGAGCCAGGCGCTAGGTGCCCGACATATTTCGTCGGGTCTTCAAAGCTGTTCAAAGTTCCGGCGGTGCCGGAGAAGGTCAGCGGCGCTTCAATCACGGTAGCCGGAGTTTCGATATTTACCCCATTGGTACCCAGAAGGGCCACGAACGAGCTAGCCGAGTAACCGGTGCCAACATCCAGCGTGCTGGAGGCGGTGACACTGCCAGCCGTGTTAAGCTCGGCCACGGTCAGCAGGCTACCTGCGTATGAAAGTGAAACTTGGGAGCCAAGTGCTACGGCGGGCAGCACCGAGTTGCCCAGCACGATATCATCATTCAAGCCAAAGCCGCTGATAGTGCCGCCGAAGCCGAGCGTCGAGCCGGTAAGGTCGAGCGTGTTGAGTGCCAGCGAGGTGCCGCCTGCGCCGAATACCACGCTCTGCCCGGAATCTGTACCAGTGGAGTTTGCCAGTGTGACCTGACCACCATTTTGAATGGTGATGATGCCGTTGCCCACCAGTGAGGTGGTATCGATCAGCGCCGCATTGGAGACAATGATGGTGCCGCTGTTGGTCTCGGTGATGGCGCTCGAAATCGAGGCGGTACCGGCGGCGATGATGACAGTCTCACCACCGGGGATCAGCGTTCCAGCGGGGTCATTATGGGCCCACTTGGTGCGGTCTTCAAAGCTGCTGATCGTTCCCGCAGTGCCGGTAAAGGTCAGTGCATTGGCCGCGTCGACTGACGGGGCCTGAATATCAAGGCCACCGGTGCTCAAAACCGAGCCGAATGAGCTCAGTGAATAGCCGGTGCCGACATCGATGGTGACAGTGGTGGTGACTGTGCCGCCACTGTTAAGTTCACCAACTGTCAGCAGGCTGCCCGAGTACCCCAACGTGGTGGCGCCGGTGATGCCAGCGATCTGGATGGTGTCGCCCGCGCCAAACCCGGCAACTGACCCGGCAAAGCTGTTGTGATTGGCGATCGTGAGGAAGTTATGCAGCGTGTCTGTGAAAATCACTTGCTGGCTGGATGCGACCGAGCCCAGCAAAGCCGCGGTGCCACCGCCGCCAATTTCAATATAGCCATCTGGCGTGCCGGCCGCGTTAGGCACATTGGCGCCATCGGAAATTGTCGAACTGGTAGTAAAAGTGCCGCCTTCAACGACAATGTAACCGGCATTGCCGAAAGTGTTGGATGAGCCGGCGCCTGGCGTTGCGATGGCTACTTTTACCGAACCGCCGGGCCCTGCAAGGATCTCACCGTAATTGTAAAGCCCGTTTACGGTTTGAGCGCCGCCGGTTTGGATTTGGATGTTGAGAGAATTGCCAGCTCCGGTAGCTTCGATCAACCCGAAATTATGGTTGACATACTGCGTCGATAGCGTGTCGGCGCCTGTGGCCGAGAGCACCATATTCACATCGTAATTCGTAGTGGGGGACGAGGCCGCGGTTAGGTTTGCAATGTTGCCGAGCGTGGGGTGGCCCGCGAGATGGCCAAAAGCGACCCCTTGCACCGTTAAAACCGCGCCGCTGGTCAGGGTAATAAACTGACCATCAACCTGCACGTCTGCGTATGCGACGCCGTTTTGAGTGACGGTGATCTGATTGCTGGGGGCATTGAGTTCAGACAGCACTGGTTGTGTGCCAGCGGAACCAGGGATGGTGATCGATATTGTGCCCGTATTGGAGATGACAGGAACAAC
>NCFD01000304.1 GCA_002281005.1 Acidocella sp. 35-58-6
GGGCACGGCGATACCGGCGGATGGTGATGGGTGGGCGGATCGGTACGCTGGTGTTCATCGTTGGAGCCTGGCAGTTACTGACCGATTATAATATTCTTGACCCATTTTTCGCCGGTTCACCGCTTGGCATCGTTGAGCGTCTCGCCTACTGGTTTGTTCATGGTACCGCTTATGGATCGTTCTGGTATCAGATCTGGGTCACCATGGAAGAGTCGTTGCTTGGCTTTGTGGTTGGTGTGCTGACAGGCGTGTTCTTCGGCGTATTGCTGGGCGAAATCCCGCTCCTCTCTGATATCATGACGCCGTACATCAAGATGGTAAATGCTCTACCGCGTATTGTGCTTGGCTCGATTTTTGTTATCTGGCTGGGCCTAGGGTTACCCTCGAAGGTGATGTTGGCGGCCGTGCTGGTGTTCTTCGTGGTATTCTTCAACGCCTATCAGGGTGTTAAAAGCGTGGACCGTAATCTTGTGGCTCATGCCCGCATTCTCGGCGCTTCACGTCTTGGGGTGGTACGGCATGTGGTGGTGCCCTCGGCGACATCATGGATCATAGCCAGCCTGCATGTTGCCCTCGGTTTTTCCATCATCGGCGCCATCGTGGGTGAGTTTCTTGGTGCTCAACATGGCTTGGGTTTGGTGATCTCAACGGCTCAGAACAGTTTCGACACCAATGGCGTGTTCGGCGCCATGCTGGTTATCGGCGCCATCGCCATCAGCGCGGAGGGGCTGATGGGAATAGCCGAAAAACGTCTTCTGGCCTGGCGTCCTGTCAGCAGCCATGGCGGCGAACAAAGTGGAATCTAAATATAAACGGAGGAATTAGTTAATGTTAAAAAGATTGACGCAAAATGCACTGCTCACTGCAACGGCGCTCGCCGGCCTGATGACCATGGCACCAAAGGCTGAGGCCCAGGATGCAAAATTGCCGACCGTAACGATGATGGTCGGCGGCATCGACAAGCAGATATACTTGCCTTACCAGTTAGCCCAAAACCTTGGTTTCTTTAAAAAATACGGCGTCAACATGGAGCTTTCCACAGAGCAGGAGGGAGGTATCGGCGCTGAGGACGCTATGGTGTCTGGTCAGGTGGATTTTGCTGGTGCCTGGTATGTCCACACCATCGACTTCCAATTGCATGGCAAGGATGTGATTGACGTCACTCAGCTCTCTGGTGCGCCGGGCGAGCGCATTATGTGCTATAATGGCTCGAACATCTCCTCGCCCGCTGATTGGAAGGCCCAATCCGTCGGTGTCACCGATCTTGGTTCCGGCACTGATGATCTCACTCTTTATCTTGCCGCTCGCTACCACCTCACCACGCAGGACTTTACGCGCGTGGGTGTAGGTGCCGGAGAAACGCTTATCAGCTCATTGCAACATCATCGCATCGTCTGCGGCATGACAACGCAGCCGACCGTGAATGCCATTGAGACCATGAAGCTGGGCTACTCGGGCATTGACCTTGCGACAACCGCAGGAGCGCAGAAGTGGCTGGGTGGTGCATGGCCGGCTGCGTCTGTGCTGGCGCGCGCCAGTTGGGTGAAGGCGCATCCCGCCGAGACCCAGGCAGTTGTGGACGCCATGGTGGCCACGATGCATTGGATCGACACCCATAGTGTCGAGGACATTGCCGACCATCTGCCACCCGATTTCGTCACCAACCCACTGACCACGAAGGCCCAGTATGTCGCGGCGTTGGCGCAGGACAAGGGGCAGTTTCTCCCGGATGGCATGATGCCGAATGGCGGACCCCAGAAGGTGCTGGATGTGGAAAAACTGGCTGGTAAAATCACCGGTCCGGTCGATCTCGATGCCACCTGGGACCCAACATTTGTCATTGCCGCCAACAAGCTGGAAGGCTTCACGCCATAACTGATGTAGAGGCGGCGGTTAGGCTACTTGCCGCCGCCTCGTGTTTTCCCGGTTGCGCTGTGGGTTTAGGCGCGTTAAGCGTGAACAAACAACAATCAATAATCGCTGAGAGAGAGGAAGCGGCACATGTCAACGGCTGTTGCTGCTAAGATCGCTGCCAGGCTTGACCGTTTGCCTGCCTCGGGAGCCATCTGGCGTCTCGTTGTGCTGATCTCGCTTGGTGGGATGTTTGAATTTTATGCCGTGTTTCAAACGGGTTATCTGATCCG
>NCFD01000305.1 GCA_002281005.1 Acidocella sp. 35-58-6
ATGCCAAATGCTGAAACTACCCATAGAAATTCTCCAACCCGGATTCGTGTGTGCTTAACCTTGAGCGCAAGCTTGTACGCCCAACAGCGCCCAAAGCCAAATGAAGCATCATCAATGGGCTAAACCCGCCGCCAGCATCAACCCGGCATTATAGAGCACATGCAGCAAAACACCCGGCTTGATGGATTGAAACCGCACCCGCATCCAGGCCGCCACCGCGCCTACCAGCCCCACATCGATGAACCCGGCGGGATAGTGAATTTTCTCGGGCGCATGCACCGCCACGAACAATAAGGTGGTAATCACCCCAGCCCATAACGGCGACACGCGGCTGGCCAGGGCCGAAAAAATCCCGCCCCTGAACACATATTCTTCCACCGGCGGGGCAATAAACACCGCCAGCACCAGCAGGCCCAACTTCCACAGACCAGGCGTTTCAAACAGTTTCGCCGCCTGGAGCTTCTGTAGAGCCACCATATCCGGCGGGAAAAAATGCATAATCACCACCACCGACATCACAATGAGCCCGGCGAATAAGGCGGCGGTCAGATAGGAATCGGCTAGCGCCGGACACCACGCCACCCCGCTCGGGCTGCCATCATGCAGTTTTAATGGGCCAAGCCGGTTGATATACCAGATACTCCAGAGCGATGCCGTGAGGTAACCGGCCAGCGTCGCCGCGATGGCATTAAGGTGCGGCAGGGGCTGGATATGGGCAAGCACGGCGCAAACCCCGGCCACCGCGGCCAGCCCCGCCACCCCAACCCCCTGCATGACGATAAACCCCACCAGCAGCCAAACCGCCTGCAAAACCCCCCAGCGCCGCTCAGTTACAGGCTGCTTATAAATTGCCACGCCGCCACCTGGCAGACCCGCAAGCCACTGGCGTTGCCAAAAAAAGTTGAAGCCGGTGAGCCCCACGATGATGCCAAGCAGCGGCAGCAGTCCGCGGTGGGTAAACTGCCAAGCTGGAACAATATGATGATCGACCGCCGTCCCCAGCGCCAACCCCAGCAGCGCAAACAAACTCGACCAAACGGTTCCGATAACGACCCGTATCATGGAGCACTTTCAGTCAGTTGTTTGAGTATCGTAATCGCATCTTCGCCCGCGAGGCGCATAGCACGCAAGGTGGGGGCACCATCGCGTTTGGCCAGCCGTTTGCCGTTGTTATCTGTTAGCAATTTATGATGCGCATAAATCGGCGTTGGCAACCCCAGCAATGTTTGCAGCAACACATGGGTGTGGGTGGCGGCAAGCAGATCCTCGCCGCGTGTTACATGCGTGACACCCTGTAAAGCATCGTCATGCACCACGCATAAATGGTAGCTGGTGGGAATATCATGGCGCGCCAGCACCACATCTCCCAACCGCTGCGGTACGGCCTCCAGCCATCCGGTACTTTCCTCGGAAAACCTTGACACTCCGGCTTCGCGCACCGCACGGCTCACATCCAGTCGGCGGGCATATTTCCGGCCTTCGGCAATCCGGGCTGCCCGCTCAGCGGCGCTGAGCGCTTTGCAGGTGCCGGAATAAATCACCTCCCCACCATGCGGGGCCGCCTGCGCCTGCATAATTTCTGAGCGGCTGCAAAAACATGGGTACAACAAACCGCGTTCCTCAAGTCGGTTAAGTGCTGCGGTATAGTCGTCCAAATGCGCTGACTGTACGCGCACCGCGCCATCCCAATGCAGGCCCAGCCAACGCAAGTCCTCAAGGATCGCATTGGCATAGTTCGGCTTGCAGCGGGTGGCGTCGATATCCTCGAGCCGGACTAAAAACGTGCCGCCATTTGCCCGTGCTTTTGCCCATCCAGCATACGCTGAAAACGCGTGGCCCAGGTGTAAATAGCCGGTCGGGCTGGGGGCAAAACGGGTTACAACATGCATGCACGCTAACATGACAAAGCGTTGACATCTGACAAGCCACCTTGCGGCTTTGCGTGGGTTTTGTCATAAAACCCAGATGGCTCGCAGACTCCACCAAATATGGCAGGGTTCCATGGCTAAACCCCAACATTTAGTCCCCTTCTGGGACAGGTTCAGTAATGCCTGACGGCGGGTTCAATTTTCCCGCCCTCGTCTTAAATGCGGATTTCCGTCCGCTTTCCTATTTTCCGTTATCC
>NCFD01000306.1 GCA_002281005.1 Acidocella sp. 35-58-6
GACTGAGACAAAATCCGCCTCCGCCAGCAGGCCCGGTAATTGGAACAGCAGCGATGGCACCTCGATCATCGAGCCGCATTCCAAATGCTCGGGCGCAGGGCGCACTCGGGCCGCCTCGGCATCCAGCAAATCCCGTGCGGCGCGAAACTCCTCCACGGTCGCCACCATCGGGAACATAATCGAGAGCGGCCGCCCTTGCGCCCCTAGCAACAATGCCCGCAACTGCCGCCGCAAAATTGCCGGACGGTCCAGCCCCACGCGCAGTGAACGCCAGCCCATGGCAGGATTTTCCTCCCCGGCATTGGTCTCGCCCGGCAGCAATTTATCGGCACCTAAGTCGAGGGTACGGAACTGCACACGCCGCCCCTTGGCGCGGTCCAGCACCCTGGCATATTCCGCCGCCTGGGCGGCCACGTCGGGCAAGCCTCCGGCAGCTAATGCTGCAATTTCAGTACGATACAGACCAATCCCATCGGCGCCCGTGCGCTCCAACTGGTCAAGCTCAAGCGCCAGACCCACATTTAACATCAGGCTGACCGCCGTGCCATCCTGGGTGATGGCGGGGATATCCCGGTACGCGGCCAAGGCCGCTGCCCGCACGCTACGGGCCGCCAAAGCTCGGTCGTACACCTGCACCACCTCGGGTTCGGGCCGCAAAATCAGCGTCACGCCTTCAGCGTCCAGAATAGCCTCGTCACCCTCATGCGCCGCTTCCACCGCGCCCCGATCCACCTGTAAGGCGGGCAGCCCCAAAGCGCGGGCCAGAATAGCGGCATGGCCGGAAGGCGAGGCTTCCTCGATGGCGATGCCCGCAATGCCGCGTGAATGCCAGTCCAGTAAATCCGCCGGGCCCAAGCGCCGCACCAGCAGTAGCATTCCATCAGCCCGTTCTGGTTTGGCAGCGGCCCCCCCCAGAGCCACCATCAACCGGCCAATCATGTCCTCAATGTCGGCCAGGCGCTCGCGCAAATATGGGTCGGCAATCTTCCGCATCCGCTCACGCAAATCCCGCGAGATTTTATCGACCGCGGTTTCAGCCGTCAGGCCATCATTGATCGCCTCCTTCACCCGCGACAGCCACCCGGCAGACTGCGCCACCATCCGGTAGGCCTCCAGCACGTCGCGCGAGGCATTGCCACCTGGCAGCGACCCTGAGATCAAGCCATCAAGATTTTTGTTGGCTTTATCAACGGCTTTGTTCAACCTTACCAGTTCGGCGTCGGGGTCGTCGGTTAGTAGTTGTTTAATCGGCGGGGCGGCGCCGTACGGCAATATAGGTCCACGGGCGATGCCGGGGCTAAGCACATGCCCGGCGTAGCGCCGTGGCAGGGAGTCCCCCAAACCTTCCTCGGGTAAATTGGTGGCTCCCGCGCCTGAGAGAATTTCGGCCAGCAGCATCGCAACGGTGGCCACTGATTCCACTTCGACTGGCGCGAATAATCGTGGTTGACGATTTTGCAGGGCAATGACGCCCAGTATCCGCCCAGCCCGTTTCACGGGCATAGCCAGCATCGAGGCGAATGGTTCCTCGCCAATCTCAGATTTATAGGCAAAGCGCGGATGGTTCTGGGCATCGGGTAGGTTCAGCGCATCGCCTGATGACGCTACAATTCCGATAATCCCCTCGCCAATTCGCAAGCGGGTGCGTCCAACGGCGTTGACATTCAGCCCGTAGGTGGCCGCGAGTTCAAGAAATTCACCAGCCCGGGCAACGTAAATGGCGACCGCATCAGCCGGCAGTTCCTGCGCCACCAACAGCGCGATGTCGGGCAGGCTGGCAGCACCCGAGGCCAACGCTGCCCTAAGCCTGGCAAACAGCTTACGAGCATCACGGATCCGCCGCCGCCGCTTGGGCTTCAGCTTTGTGTCCGGCTTGGTTTCTATTTCAGGCGACGGCGATTTCAGCATAGCCCCGAGTTTGTTCTCGTGCTGCCAATGCCGCAACCGCTTGCGCCTTTAATTCTTGCAAAATTTCCGCAACCGTTTGTATCGAGGTCACCATCCCGACCGACTGCCCCGCCATCACCGAGCCATTTTCAACATCACCGTCGATCACGGCACGCCGCAGCGCACCCGCCCAGAAATGCTCAATGGCAAGCTGGGCCTGGGTTTTATCCAGTTCACC
>NCFD01000307.1 GCA_002281005.1 Acidocella sp. 35-58-6
CCGACGGGTTGTTGATGCCGCGATAGAGCTGAACTGACTCAAAGTCGTTGCTGGTGACCAGGGTGTTATTGTCGTTATCAGCCTGCGCGGTGACAGCGCCGTTAAAGGCGTCATTCAAGCCAATACCGCCGTAGGTTTCAGCAAACTGGCCAGAGTTAAAAGAGCGGAACGTTACGTTTGTGTTGACACCGCCGGGGCCGTTATTGGTCACGAAAATGGAAGGCTCGCGGGCCAGAACTTCCTGCGCGGTTTTGGCGGGTGATTCATTCTCAAGTACTTTTTTGGTAATCACGCTGGCGGTGTAGGTTGATTTTAGTGGCACTTTCACTGGCGTTGCGGCATTGCTGCTGGCACTGGTTTTGGAAATGCCGGTAATTGTCACCGGTGCGGTGGTGTTGGTTGTGGTGTCTGTTTGCGCGACGGCAAACGCGGCAAACATAATCGCACCGCTGGCGGCGGTGGTGAGAAACAAACCTTTTTTCAACATCGTGTGACACTCCTTGTTGGGGCGTGTCTGTAACGATGATGCATTGCAACAAAATGACGCTTTTTAAGCGTTTGTGTTACAATGCACTGGGTAAATAGATATTCCTTTGAATAAAAATAACTGTGGTAAATTTACCCGTCCGCCCCACCAATCTGCGTACCAGCCTCCCAATCGGCTATAATTGCCCACTACCCCGCCCGGTTGTATGACCCCACGCGAGATAAACCACCGCCAACAGGGGACCCCCGCACCATGGCTGACCAGAATTTTGACGTGATCATCATCGGCTCCGGCCCCGGCGGTTATGTGGCGGCGATCCGGGCGGCGCAGTTGGGGCTGAAGACCGCCTGCGTCGAAAAACGCGCCACGTTGGGCGGCACCTGCCTGAATATCGGCTGCATCCCCTCCAAGGCGCTGCTGCAATCCTCTGAGAATTTCCAGGAAATCAGCCATTCGGCGGCGGATCATGGCATCAATGTGGGGTCCATCAAGCTGGATTTAGCCCGGATGCAGGCCCGCAAGGGTGAGGTGGTGGGCGCCAATACCAAGGGTGTTGAGTTCCTGTTTAAAAAGAACAAGGTCACCTGGATTAAAGGTGAGGCGAAATTCACCAGCCCCACCGCCATCGAGGTGGCGGGCACCGCCTACACCGCCAAAAACTTCATCATCGCCACGGGCAGTGACTCCGTGCCGCTGAAAGGCGTTGAGGTGGATGAGCAACGCATTGTCACCTCCACCGGGGCGCTGGAATTGAACGCGGTGCCGAAGCACCTGGTGGTCATCGGCGGCGGGGTGATTGGGCTGGAGCTGGGTTCCGTGTGGCGGCGCCTGGGCGCGGAAGTGACCGTGGTGGAATTTTTGGACCGCATCACCCCCACCATGGATAGCGAGATTTCCACCGCCTTCCAGAAAATCCTCGCCAAGCAGGGGTTTGTGTTCAAGCTCGGCTCAAAGGTGACCGGCGCGAAAGTCTCCGATAAGGGCGTGACCCTGACCGTGGAGCCGGCCAAGGGTGGTGCGGCAGAAACCATCGAGGCGGACGTGGTGCTGCTGGCTATTGGCCGTTTCGCCTACACGGCGGGGCTGAACCTGGAAGCTGCCGGGGTGGCCGTTGATGAGCGTGGCCGGGTGAAAACCGATGCGCATTTTGCCACCAATGTGCCAGGCATTTATGCCATTGGCGATGTGATCACCGGCCCGATGCTGGCCCATAAGGCCGAGGATGAGGGTGTGGCCATCGCCGAGCGTCTGGCCGGGCAGGCCGGGCATGTGAATTACGATGCCATCCCGAGCGTGGTTTACACCTGGCCGGAAGTGGCCTCGGTGGGCAAAACCGAGGAAGAGCTGAAGGCCGAGGGCGTGGCGTATAAGGTGGGCAAATTCCCCTTCACCGCCAATGGCCGCGCCCGCGCCATGGGGGCTACCGATGGCTTTGTGAAAATTCTGGCTGATGCCGCAACTGACCGCCTGTTAGGTGCGCATATTCTCGGGCCTGACGCTGGGACGTTGATTGCGGAACTTACCACCGCCATCGAATTTGGTGCCTCGGCTGAGGATGTGGCGCGGATCTGCCATGCTCACCCTACTTTGAGCGAATCAGTGAAGGAAGCTGCTCTGGCGGTTGAGGGCCGTG
>NCFD01000308.1 GCA_002281005.1 Acidocella sp. 35-58-6
GACTATGACAAATTGATTTTGCAGGTTGAAACCAACGGTGCCATTGCACCAGAGGATTCCGTGGCTCTGGCTGCTCGTATCCTGCAGGACCAGCTTGGCATGTTCGTGAACTTTGAGGAACCGCAGCGTTTGCGTGCTGAGGAGCCGCGTATTGAGCTGCCGTTTAATGCCAATCTGCTTCGTAAGGTCGATGAGCTCGAACTTTCGGTCCGTAGTGCTAATTGCCTCAAGAACGATAATATCGTTTATATCGGCGACCTCGTTCAGAAGTCTGAGCAGGAGATGCTGCGTACCCCGAATTTTGGCCGTAAGTCGCTAAACGAAATCAAGGAAGTGCTTACTGTCATGGGTCTGTCCCTTGGCATGGCTGTGACCGACTGGCCGCCCGAGAATATCGAGGAATTGGCCAAGCGTTCAGATCAACCCTTTTAGTAGCGTCGTCAGGAATATTTAGAAATGCGTCACGGTCTCAGCGGACGGAAACTCAGCGTTACCTCGTCCCATCGCGCCGCCATGTTTCGTAACATGGCCGTCGCTCTTATTAAGCACGAGCAGATCACCACCACCTTGCCAAAGGCGAAGGAACTTCGCCCGGTTGCTGAGAAGCTGGTGACTCTTGCCAAGCGCGGCGATCTGCATGCCAAGCGCCAGGCGTTCAACCAGCTACGCGACGAAACCATCGTTACCAAGCTGTTTGCGACCCTGGCCGACCGTTATAAAACCCGCACCGGCGGTTATACCCGCGTGTTGAAGGCCGGTATGCGCTTTGGCGATGCCGCCGATATGGCGATTATTGAATTCGTTGATCGTGACGTTTCCGCCAAGGGCCTTGATAGCGGCCCGGTTGCCGAGAAGGTCGAGGAAGACGATTCCGAGGATTAAGGTTAGCCTTAGGGATGAATGAAAAGAGCAGGCTTCGGCCTGCTTTTTTATTTGGGGCGGGTCCTGCTACACTCTCAATATGCTTGGCAAACTTGAATATCTCATCGCCCTGGCCCGCGAGAAAAATTTTGGCCGTGCCGCGGAAGCCTGCGGCGTCACGCAGCCCAGCTTCTCGGCCGGCATCCGTGCCCTGGAGGAATTGTTGGGCATGCCGCTGGTAAATCGGTCCTCGCGCTTCCAGGGCTTCACGCCCGAAGGTGAAGCCATGCTGGAATGGGCGCGGCGTATCACCGGTGACGTGTATGCGATGCGCGATGACGTCACCCGCCTCAAACGGGGCTTAAGCGGGCTGTTGCGGATTGCAGCGGTGCCCACCGCCCTGGCGGTGGTGGCTGAACTTACCACGCCCTACCGGGCGCAGCACCCGAATGTCAGGTTCTCAGTACTGTCCTGCACGTCATCAGAGGTGTTGGAGCGCCTGCATAACCTCGAGATCGACGCAGGCCTCACGTACCTGGACAATGAGCCCGTGGGAAAGACGCGGGTTATCCCGTTATACGAGGAGCGCTACCGGTTACTCACGTCTGCTAACGCGCCCTTGGGTGACCGTGAGAGTGTTACCTGGGCGGAGGTTGGCAAAATTCCGCTATGTCTTCTCACCCCCGATATGCAGAACCGCCGGATTATCGACCGGTTATTGCGGAATGCCGGCGTGGTGGCGGAGCCGACATTAGAGTCTAATTCTATCGTCGTGCTGGTGAGCCACGTTCAGACGGGCCGTTGGGCCAGCGTGATGCCGGAAAAACTGGCCGAAATTTTTGGCCTGACGACCCGTTTAAGGGCCATTCCCATCACCAATCCGCAAGAAGTGCATCGGGTTGGGCTGGTGGTGGCCGACCGCGATCCGCTCTCGCCCCTGACGGAAGCGCTGATTATTCTGGCGACCCGCCTGCAGCAATTAAGCTAAGGTACACAAACTCGCTTTATTCTGCCCTAGCGTCGCATGAGACGCTAACAGGAGGGGCGTATGATAGCTTTGTGCTATTGCAACACTGATATTCGATATTGTTTTCATTTGTGAAATAGTTGAAACGCCCATCGAACATTAGGAAAAACTTGTGGATAGCAACTTCAAAACTGAATCGGTTGAAGCCATTATTGTTGCTCACCAGAATCTGGAAGGGCCGCTGTTACCCATTTTGCACAGCATTCAGGAAGAATGCGGGT
>NCFD01000011.1 GCA_002281005.1 Acidocella sp. 35-58-6
CGCACCCGGCCTGCCTGAACAAAGCTGGAGCATCACCAATTTCACTGACACTGGCCCTTTAACCCGCGAGACCGCTTGGCATATTCTGCCCCATCACATTGTTCGAAACACCGGTCACCATACGCTGACCCGAGAAGAACCATGCGATTACCGGGACAACAACAAAGAGCGCTATTACCCAGTGAAAACCGCTGATGGTCGCTACAATAAATTATACGACCAATACAAAGCGATGGCCGAGTTCGAAACTAACGTTGCCTTTATCGGGCGCTGCGGCACTTATCAGTATCTCGATATGGATCAGGTAATTAACCAGTCCCTTACCCATGTGGAGGCGTGGTTAACGAGGAGGGCTTAAAGAGCGGGATTTTCCTTCCTTAGCACATCCAGGGCCAGCAGTTTCCCGTCGCGCTCGAAGTGCCAGAAGGTCCAGCCGTTGCACGAAGGCGCGTTTTGTACAGCGGCCCCCACCTGATGAATTGAGCCGCGATGCGGGCCACTGATCAACATGCCCTCAGCCGTCACCTCGGCGGCCACTTTGCGCTGACGGTCGGTGAGCTTGGTGCCTGCCGGCAAGGTGCCGTTTTCAACGAAGCTGCCGAACGGGATGCGCGGGGTTTCGCGCCCGGTCAGCGGGGCGGTGATCACATGCGCGGGGGCGGCGTATTCGGCCTGCAAGCGGCCCCAGGCAGCTTCCACGTAGGCCGGGTGCCGCTCAATGCCGATGAAATGCCGGTGCAACCGCTTCGCCACCGCCGCCGTGGTGCCGGTACCCAAAAACGGGTCGAGAATAACATCCCCCGGTGAGGTGGCCGCCATGATCACCCGGTGCAGCAGCGCTTCGGGTTTTTGCGTGGGGTGCAGCTTCAACCCATGGGCGTTGCGTAGCCGCTCCGGCCCGGTGCATAGCGGCATCGTCCAGTCACTGCGCATCTGCAAATCGTCGTTCAGCGACTTCATCGCCTGATAATTGAATTTGTAGCGCGATTCCTGCCCCCTCGCGGCCCAGATCATGGTCTCATGCGCGTTGGTGAAGCGCCGGCCCCGGAAGTTCGGCATCGGGTTGGATTTTCGCCAGATCACATCATTGAGGATCCAGAACCCCATATCCTGCAAAATGCTGCCGATGCGGAAAATATTATGGTAGCTGCCGATCACCCACAGCGTACCGTCCTTGCGCAACACCCGGCGGCATTCGCCCAACCAGTCGCGCGTAAACGCATCATAGGCGGCAAAGTCGGTGAAGCGGTCCCACTCCTCGTCCACGCCATCGACCAAACTGTCATCGGGGCGGCGCAACTCGCCGCGCAATTGCAAGTTATACGGCGGGTCCGCGAACACGCAGTGCACCGAGGCATCCGGCAGCATGCGCAGCATCTGCCCGGCATCACCAAGCAGAATTTGGTCCAGCGGCAATTCGCGGAAGCTGTGCACGGGCAAGGTATAGCCTCAAATTAAAGATGCCGTAACGTGACGAACCTATCGTAGCCGCGTCAACCGCCTATACAGGTATATTTGGTTTAATTTTAATGTGTTATTTAACTTAGTTGAGTCCTTGCAGGAGTGGTCCGAACCCAATGCGATGGTGCGGGGTGGCGCCTAGCCTGAGAATCGCTGCGCGGTGCGTGGCGGCGGCATAGCCAGCGTTACGGGCCCAACCATAGCCGGGGTATCGTGTATCAAGCCGCACCATCAGCCCGTCGCGCAGCACTTTGGCGGCGATCGAGGCGGCGGCGATCGACAGGCTGATGCCATCGCCCCCCACCAGGGTGGTGCAAGGAATGGCACCGCCGGGGGCTTTATTGCCGTCCACCAGCACATGCGTGGGGGTGCGGGGTAGCCGCGCGATCGCACGGCGCATCGCCAAAAAGCTCGCCTGTAATATGTTCAGCCGGTAAATTTCACCCACCGAGGCCGCCGCCAACGCAATTTCCGCCCCGTGCTCATACAAGGCCTCCAGCACCGCTACCCGCCGCGCCGGCTTGAGTTTTTTGGAATCGTCAATCATCGCCAGCAACCATTCCGGCAACCCCGGCGGCAAAATCGCCGCCGCCGCCACCACCGGCCCAGCCAACGGCCCACGACCAACCTCATCGACCCCGGCCACCAGCCCGCCGATCCGCCATTCGTGAAAAAAATCCGGCATGATTTAGATCATAGCGACAGTTAGCCGATTCGCTATTTGACTCAGACTTATCCTTGGCGTTCTGCTGCCGAACCTTATATCATCTCCTGCAGGAGAGTTTTTGACCATCATGCATAAATTTCTGGCAAAATGTGACGAAGCCTTAACTGAGATCACCGCGCAAGGCCGCTACCGGCGGTTTGTCGCCCTTGAAAAACTGGCTGATCGTTTCCCGTATTATCAGGTCACCATGGAAGGCCGCACGCGCGACATTCTGGTGTGGTCCACCAACGATTATCTGGCCATGGGCACCGACCCGGTGGTGATCGAGGCGTCCATTGAAGCCGCGCGGCGCATGGGCGCCGGGGCTGGCGGCACCCGCAACATTGCCGGCTCCTCGCCGTTGCATGTGGCCCTGGAGGAAGAACTGGCGGATTTGCACGGCAAAGACGCCGCCCTCCTGTTCACCTCGGGCTATGTCTCGAACCAGGCTTCCTTGGGTGCGATTTTGAAGTCGCTGCCGGATTGGCATGTGTTCTCAGATGCCAAAAACCATAATTCGATGATCGTCGGCATCAAGGACGCCCGCGAAGCCACGGTGCATGTGTTCAAACACAACGACATGGCGGATTTAGAGCGCCTGCTCGCCGCCGCTCCGCCTGACGCCCCCAAGCTGATCGCGTTTGAGAGCGTATATTCCATGGATGCCGACATTGCGCCGATGGCCGCCATTTGTGACCTGGCCGATAAATACAACGCACTCACCTACCTTGATGAAGTGCACGCGGTGGGCATGTATGGGGCCCACGGCGGCGGCGTCTCGGAACGCGACGGCGTGGCGGACCGCATCACCATCATCGAGGGCACGCTCGCCAAAGCTTATGGCTGCCACGGCGGCTACATCACCGGTGACTTCAAGGTGCTGGACTATATTCGCTCCGTGGCTGCCGGGTTTATCTTCACCACCGCCTTGCCACCCCCCACGGTCGCGGCAGCGCTGGCCAGCGTGCGGTTGTTGAAGTCTGACCACGCGCGGCGGGCACTGTTGTTTAACCGTGCCGAGACGTTGAAGGCGAAGTTCACCGCCGCCGGCCTGCCGGTAATGCCAAGCGAGAGCCATATTATCCCGCTTTTCATCGGCAACGCCGCCAAGGCCACTGAAGTGAGTATGCGGCTGATCCGCGAGTTTGGTATGTACGCAACGCCCATCAACTACCCCACCGTGCCGCAGGGTGCCGAACGCCTGCGCTTTACACCCGGCCCCAAGCACACTGACGCGATGATGGATGAACTAGTGGCGGCCCTGCAAAGCATTTTGCAGGATGCACAAGTAACCGCCGCCTAACCTTGCAGCATGCTCCCTGCTTCGATATAGCAAACGCGCGTCCTATCGGCGCCGTCCTAGCTCAGTTGGTAGAGCAACTGATTCGTAATCAGTAGGTCGCCGGTTCGATTCCGGCGGACGGCACCAGCGTGTAACAAAAAAACCCGCCTCACTGTATGAGGCGGGTTCTTTTGTGTTTGAAGAATCATTAGCCCTTTTGCGGGGTTTCCACCAGCGCGCGGATGACTGTATCGGCATCCGGCAGGCCAGTTTGGGGTAACTTCTGCGCGATTTGATATTTTACCAAGGCCGCTTTCACATTGTCATTAAACTTACCGTCGGCATCAGCGCTTTTCAGCAGTTTCTGTGCCACCAGCGCCTTCTCCAGCGACATTAGTGTGGCCTCACGCAGCACGGTGGACTGGTTGCCCACGGTCACTTTCACTTCCGGTGATTCCGCCGGAATTTTGGCTTTGGCCAGCGAGGTAAAAATAGCTGAGACCACGGTTTCAACGCGCACGGTTGGATTTTTAGAGCAAACACCAACAACCATGTTCACCATCGGCACGTCGTCCTGCACCGGCGTTGCGTCATATGTGCCGGTATCCATACGATTAAGCGCGGTCACATAGCCCAACATCCACGATGCCAGCGTGCTGCGAACCGCCGCCTCGCCGGTGGCTTTGGTCTGGGGGTCCACTTGCGCCATGGCATTAGCCATTTCAGCACAGGAAAGTGCGCCAATACCGTGCACGGCGAACGAATGCTTGGTGTCAGCCGCGGCTGCCGGGCGCGCACCTGCCGCTACTGTAGCGGCCGCAATCACCAAAGCTGCCGCAAAATATGGTGTTCTTATTCGAAATAATCTCCTGTCTGAATCAGCCGTGTAGATGCACCCGGCCCATAGCATTGTCACATGAAAAAGGGGAGAGCCAAGGCTCTCCCCCGTTTCGTATTAAGGCTTGTTGCAGGCTTACTTGATCGCGGTGGTGGCAGTGTTGCCCACAGCGCTGACCGACACAGTGTTGTTAGCAACACCCACGGTCGAGGTGATCGCACCCGGAGCACCGATGGCGGAGCCGAAGCCCATGCCATTGAAGCTTGCCGTGACCGCGCCCGTGTTGGTCTGGGTGTTTTGCACAGCCACCGTAGCGTTACCGCTATTGAGGGCCGAAACCGCAACCGTGTTGTTGGCACTGTTGCCGAAGGCATTAACACTCGCCGTGTTGTAAGCAACGCTGACCGTGGTGTTGGTGACCGGTGTTGTGCCACCGTTCAGAGCCACCGCGAACTGCGTGGTTGGGTTGCTGGTGCCGCTTGCAGTTACAGCGCCGGAGTTAACCTGGCTGTTCAGCACTGCGTACGTGGCCGAGGCCGAGGCCGTCGTGCTGGTTGCCGGGTTAGCCTGGGTTCCGTACGTACCGCCGGTTACGGCGTTCAGCGCGTTGGTGGAAGCATTGCCAACTGCTTGCACATTCAGAGCATTTTGCGCAGCACCTGAGCCACCGATGGTGATGGTTGAGCCGCTGGCAACCGAACCAGTGGTCGGACCATTCAAGGCGAAGTTGATGGTCGCCAAGCCGTTGGCGTTCACCGCATCCGCGTTGTTCTGGGCATTGCTGATCGCACCGGTTGCAGTGGTGTTGGTGGCGGTCAGGGTCAGCGCGTTGCTCGCCAGGTTGCTGAAGGCATCGGCGGTCACCGTGTTACCGGTCATCGTAACGGTGCTGTTCACCAGACCTGTTGTGTTGGCCAGGGTCGAGTCAGAGTTCACGACATTGGCAGCGGCGTTAGCCGTTGCCGTCCCGCCCGTGGCCACCTGCGCGTTGGCAATGCTGTAGTCAGCCAGGGTGGTGGCATTACCCGCCCCCGTTGTGCTGGCCGTGGCAAGTGCCGTCGCCGGCGTTGCCGCGGCGGTTGAGAGCGTGGTGGCGCTCACGTTCAGAACGTTGGTCGCATCGTTCTGTACCGCGCGGGCGGTGGTGGTGTTGTTATCCATCGCCAAGGTGGAGTTAGACATCGCACCCGGTGCCGTCACAACCTGACCGTAGGACGAACCAACGGTGCTCGGCACGCCGGAGCTTGCGGTTACATTGCTGTTGGCCGACTGGCCGGAAACCACAGTGCCGGTCGCCGAAGCAGCAGCCGTGGCACCGGTGGTGCTGTTGGCCGCGATCGACAGCGTGGTGGTGGCCACGTTGGCTTCAGCCGTTGCGCTCTGGGTATTGCCCGAAACGCTCAGAGTGCTGCCCGAAATGGCCGACGGGGTGACGTTCGCAGGGTTGATCGCCACTTCGCCGTTCGCCGAAGCCGTAACGGCAGCACCGGAAGTCTGCTGATTGGCCGCGATATAATCGGTCAAAGCAGTAATGGTAGTGCCAGTTACGGAAGCGCCGGTGGTGCCAGCCGCGAGTCCTGCAGAGCTGGTGGCCGTGTTGGCGTTCACACTGGTGCTGGTGTTGGCATGGTTGCCCTGTGCCAAAGCCGAGAACGAGTTGCCGTTCACCGACAGCGTGCTGTTGGTGATGGCGCCTGCCACAGTGACTTCAACCGAAGGTGAAGCCCCAGTTGCCGGAACCGCCGGGATCGTCGCCGTTGATAAGCTATTGGTAGCTTGGTTGCTGATCGGGCTACCTGTGGTGACGTATAAAGTACCCGGCGTAAACAACCCTGCATTACTTAAGGTGTAAGTACCCGGTGTAATCGTATAGGTGTTGCTGACCCCGTTATAAGTTCCAACATTGCTCAAGGCAGCTTCGAATGCCGCCAATTGGCCGGAAGTAAGCCCAGCAGTGCTCAGCACCATCGGATTACCTGTGATAACCAGCGAGTTACCCGTAAGGGTGGCAGAATTGTTGCCTGAAGCAACATTATAGGTCACACCGGAGATCGTCACACCGGGGATCGCCGGAGATCCTGCCGTGCCAGCCGAACCCAAAGTGGCTGAAGTGGCCGCGGTTGTGCCTTGAACGTTGGCTGAACCGCCTTGACCCACCAACAAGGTGGTGATCGGCGCTGCGGCGGTGCCGAACAAGGTGGCGTTGGTGGCCACGTTGTTGTACGAAACCGCGCCGAAGTTGTTGCCGCTCGCCGTGAGGGTGGAACCGGTAACCGCACCACCAACCGCCGTCAACGCATCAGCCAGTGTCTGGGTTGAGCTTACCGCCGCCCCGCCGCTCTGGTTGTTGCTGTTAATGATGTCGGTAAGCACGCTGTTGCCAGCCGCGCTCGCAGTGTTGGAGGCATTATTGCCTTCAGCCTGTGTCACCAGTGAGTTGCCGTTGGTGCCCAACGTCGAGTTGGTCACAGTGCCAGTACCCAGAATCGCCGTCTCGAAGGTCGGAACCAAGGTGGTACCCGTGATGGTGGACGAAATCGTCACGCCGGTGGTGGTTTGGGTGTTCGCCAGATCCTGCTGCGGCACAGTCGCCGAGTTAGACACTTCCGAATTGGCCGTCACACTGGTGGAGTTGGTCGCCAGGTTGCCGTAAGCGCCGCCCTTCACGCTATTGCCGTCGGTGGTTGCCGTCACGCCGGTAACCGTGGGGTTGTTGGTGGTGTCACCCAGAACCGTGGCGATCTGCGAGCCGGTCGAGGAGACGGTCGCTGATCCTGAGCTGGTCTGGACATTATCCAGCCCAGCATTCATTTGCCCGCCGGTCAGCAGAGTGAGTGTATTGGCGCTGAGCGACACGCTGTTGGTCGCTGCGTTATTCTGCGCAATCGCCAGCAGGTTGTTGCCGTAGGTGCCAGGGGCGCCAACGCCGGTCGAAGCCGAGAGATTGCTGAGCGCGGTGCCGTCAACCGTGGTTGTGACCACGTCACCGGACAGGGTGGCGCTGGTGCCGCCTGTGTTGGACTGGATGTTACCCAAGCCAGCCGTATCGGTAGAGGAGGTGGTGGCTGCCGAGGTGACACTATTGGTTGCCACGTTGCCCAGCGCTTGCGCCAGGTCAGCCGCCGCACCTGAAGCCGCACCACTAACCGAGAAGCTGGTGCCGGAGACCGCGCCGGTTGCCGATGCTGTCGTTTTAATGACGTTGCCGCTGTTGGTGGCCGAGGTTAAGCCACCAGATGCCTGCTCGTTCAGAAGCGCAGCGTCCGCTGAGAAGGATGTGTTTGTGCCAGTTATACCAAAGCCCGTTGCGCCATTGCTGAGGGCGCCGCCGGTAGCTGAAACGGTGTTGCTGGCATTGTTGGAGGTCGCCATCGCATCGATGGTGGTGCCGGTCACGCTGCCGGTATTGCTGGTCAGCGGGGTGGCGGTGCCATTGGCTAGGTAATCAGCAACCACGTAATTGCCGGAAGCGGTGGCCGACGAGGTGCCGGTGCCGCTCTGGCCGCTCAGCAGGCCAAGCGAGCCCGCCAGCGTGGTGGTGCCACTCACCACATCGCTGTTGGTGGCATTGTTGCTGGTGGAGGAGGCGCTGATGTTGTTGCCGGCCAGAGTGAGCGTATCACCCGTTACCACCGAACCCTCGGCAGTGCCCTGGATGGTGTTGGTGCTGGCGGTTGCCGAAGCATTGTCAGCGTTGGTCTGCTGATTGTTAATTGCGGCGCCAGCACTGTTCGTCGAGGCCCCAGCCGCAGCATAGACCAGGGCAGCCGGAGCCGGTGTGGCACCCACGGCCTGAGCCGACACGGCGCTGGCGGCGAGGTTCACGCTGTTGGATACATTATTGCCACCCGCCGTTGCGGAGACCGAATTGTTGCTGACCGCCATGGTCGAGCCGGAAACACCTTCAGCCAAAGTTGCATTACCTGCGGTGGCGGTGATGGCGTTGGTGCTCGAGGTTGCAGTGTCGGAACCGCCGGTCTGCGTCTGCAGGCTGGCCAGAGCGGCCAAGCCGCTGATGTTGTTCAACGTGCCGCTGGAAACAATGCCGTTAGCCGCGGTGTTGCCCTGCGCGGCTGATGACACGCTGTTGGCATTGGTGGTCACGGTTGCGCCGGTGGTGCCGTCGATCACGGTGGTGATCACGCCGCCGGTGACGCTGCTGGCCAGGGTCAGGTTAGTGTTGGACTGATTATTGCCAACAATCAGATCGCCAGTCTGGTTAAGCGACGGCGTAGCGCCGGTGGTAACGTTGTCAGGCGCACCCTGGTTCACGCCGGTCAGGTTGACGCCGAGCGTGATGAAGTTGCCCGAACCCACGCCTGAGCCGGTGGAATTGCCGGTTGCGGAAGCCGAAATGCTGTTGCCGGTCTGCGTGCTGCTGCCGGTGAAGTTGATCGGCGCACCAGTGCCGCCAACGATGGCGGTCTGCACGGCGGAGCCGGTGTTGCTGGCGGAGAAACCGCCGGTCGGGGCGTTGGATTGCACATTGGCAACCACCAGTGAGCCGTTAAGCGCACCCTGGCCGGTGGTAACACCGTTGGTCGAGACAACGTTAATGCCGTTGCTGGCGTTGTTGCCGGTGAAGGTTGAACCCAGGCTGTTACCCGTTTCTGAGGTGTTCAAGCCAACGGTTTGCTGACCAGTACCAGTGCTGGTGACCGAAAGCAGCGCGGTGTCGCTGCTCAATGAAGCGGCGGAAGCGCCGGTGCCGGAGTTAGACTGGTTGCTCGCCACAACAATGTTGCCGGAGCCTACCGTGTTGGACAAATTGCCACCCACAGCGTTGGTGGACGCGTAGGAAACCGGGATCACGCCGCTAACCTGCGTATTGGCGCTGTTGCCCGTCACAGTTGCGTTCACGCTGTTGGATGCGAGTGAGAGGGTGGTGGGGCTGCCAGCGTTGGTAATCACATCCGAGAGCGACGAATTGGAAACGGTCGCGTTCATCGAGGAGCCGGTGCCATTGGTCTGCGTTGACAATGAAGCCAGACCATTTGCGTTCGTGCCGTTGCTGCCAATCGTCTGGGTGTCGATGGTCAGGGGCGCTGTATTGCCCACGGCCGAAGCGGACAAAGCGTTCGATGCCACGCTGAACGTGCCGTTGGAGGTGGTGCCCCGGGTGCCGGTCACGCTGCTGCTGCCAACCGCGTTATTCAGGGTTGCAGCAATCGCCGCGGCGTTCGACTGCGTGTCGCCGTACGTCATGTAGGCAACCGCCGTATCGGTACCAAACGTTACGGTTGCTGGCGCTGCCGCATGCGCTGAGGTGGCGCCCAACATCGCGGTGAGGGCGATGAGGCTGACGCCTGCGGCGCGACGCGAGGTCTGCTTGGTGGTGATCGTTGTATGCTTCATGGGAATTACACCTTATGTTTGAATATTGTGAAGACTTGAGAGAAAACTGTTAAAAACGCGATAATTACGGGGTTACAACAAGCAACGCGACCTTCTGCGAACCGGAGCCGTCCATTACCGCACCACCCAATGAGGGGTCCGGCGTCCAGGCGACGCTTACGTTCAGAATACCGCGAATTTCGAGAGCCTTCTTGACTGAGGCGATGCGGGCGGTGAGCAACTGCATGCGCTTGGAGGGCGCCCAGCTTTCATTCGCCGGTGCGGTCAGAACCACCTGCACGGGGTGCTGGCGGGCTGTTGCAGCCGCTTGGTCGAGCGCTGCCATGTCACCACCGGTGACATCAGTGGCGCCATAGTCAAATTTTACAACGCTCTGGCCGCTCGGCGCTTCCATGGCACCATTTTGGATGGGCGCCGAAGACGTTTGCGAATTCAGTGTCGCAGGGGCGGCAGCCACGGCGGTTGAAACGTTGGAGGCAGCCGGGGTGGGCGCCGGCGGGGTTGCCGCAGGGGCCGCAGGTGCGGTCACTTCTTCCGGTTTGGGCGTTGCCACAGCTTCAACCACCGGCGGTGGGGCTGCGGGGGCGGCCACAGGTGCTGGCGGCGGCGGGGCAACGGCAGCCATGGGCATCGGCGCGGGGGCCGGGGCCGGTGGCGGCGCGTTATTCGCGGCCTGGTCTTCCTTTAAATACTGCTCAGCCGTTTTCTTGGGAATCCAGCCGGTCGCCAGCGCCAAACAAGGCTCCGGCGGGAGATTTTCGGCACTCGCCACCAGGCGCAAAACACCCTCTTCAAGCAGCGTACGAACGCCCAACTGGGCCGGTTCCTGGCTCTTGTTGCCGATGTTCAGGTTATACAGATTGCTGCCAAAAAACTGGAAAATGTTGAAGCCAACCTCGTAACCGGTGAGCTGCTTCACCAGACTGACGGTCTTCACCACCAGCAAGGTACGGCTATCTACCAGCTCTAGGTCGATCCCCACGTCCTCAGTATAAACGCGGTCCTCGGGCCCGAGATTGTTCACCTGGAACTGCACACCGCCGGACTGCACGTTATAGTTCAGCTCGGTGATGCCGCCGGTGATGTAATATTGCGAGCCCATGATGCTGCCGCCGTAATAGGGAATCCACGGCACGGTTTTGGCGCCAGGGCCGGCGCCGACCACATGGTTCTGGCCGTCGCCCAACTCGCGTTGGTTCATGAAGCTCAGCTCCATCTGCGCGACATCGGTGTTAAACCGGTCAGCCACATTCACGGTGCCGCCCAATTTACCAAGGGCAGACATCACCATCAGGGAGCCGCCCTGCGTGATCGCGTCACCTTCGTTGATGTTATACTGGCCGGTATAATCCTTGATATCATCTACCGCGATGGTCAGCTTCGGCTTGTCAGATTTTTGAATGTCGTTGGCCAAGCACGCCAAGGCGGCGTTCATTGGTGTGTAATTATCGCGTACCGGCGGCCCAATAACCACCGGCGCTTCGCCAGCAGCCACTCTGTCGAACTTGGTGGTAGCGCCACCAAGCAGCGGGGTACAGCCGGAAACACCCACAACCGCAATGGTCAGGGCCAGTGCGGCAGGGATATTCTCCTTGAAGCGCGGCGATGTGCGGGGACGAGCATTAATCATCAGTCTGTCACCTAAAAATAAATCGGAAGAAATTATGGGATGCTGGGGCTAATGGAGCCAGAGGTATTGCCGCTACCTGCCGAACCGCTGCTCGAACCGCTATTGAAGACGCTGCCCGAACAAGCCGTGCCCGTATTTTGGGAATTTTGCGCAGCACTGTTGGTCTGGGTTGAGTTCAGCGCCTGCTGCAGGTTGCCGCCCGCACTGTTAGAAGTGTTGCCGCCGTTATAGCTGGCCCCCACCGTGCCGGAATTCACCGGCTGGTTGCCCACAGTGCCCGTACCGGTGGTACCGTTGCCATTGACCGCCGTGCTGGTGGAGTTGCCGGTGGCGGTGGAGAGGCCGCCCGACGAATTGGCCGAATTGCCGCTAGTGGTGTTGGTGCCGGCGTTACCGGTGGAAACCGCCTGAGCCGTGCAGTTTTGCTGGCCGTTGATGGTGGTGCTGGTGGCGGTGGTATAATTATAGTTG
>NCFD01000309.1 GCA_002281005.1 Acidocella sp. 35-58-6
GCAGAACACCAGGACGCCCGCGCGAGAGCGAAGCTGCATGTTCACCGGAATCCAACCCATGTCCTGCCGCTTCGACGCCGATCAACCGCACCGAGGTGTCATCGAGGAACGGGTGGAACAACCCAATGGCGTTGGAGCCTCCACCGATAGCCGCAATACAAACATCCGGCAGCCGGCCCTCAGCCTCCTGCAACTGCCACTTGGTCTCCTCACCGATCACGCATTGGAAATCGCGCACCATGGCGGGGTACGGGTGCGGGCCGGCCGCAGTGCCGATAATGTAAAACGTGTCCTGCACATTGGCGACCCAATCGCGCATCGCATCGTTCATCGCATCCTTCAGGGTCCCTGCCCCGGATTTAACGGGCACAATTTCGGCCCCCAGCAGCTTCATGCGGAACACGTTGGGCTTTTGGCGCTCAACATCCACAGCGCCCATATAGATCGTGCAAGGCAAGCCAAACAACGCACATACGGTAGCGGTGGCCACGCCATGCTGGCCGGCACCGGTTTCGGCGATGATGCGGGTTTTGCCCATACGGCGGGCCAACAAAATCTGGCCGATGCAATTGTTGATTTTATGAGCACCGGTATGGTTCAACTCATCGCGCTTAAAATACACCTTGGCGCCACCCAGATGCCTGGTCAGCCGTTCAGCAAACCAAAGCGCACTGGGGCGGCCGACATAATGCTTCAAGTAATAGTCGATCTCGGCCTGGAAGCTCGGGTCCGCTTTGGCGGCCTCATAGGCCGTCTCCAGCTCCAAAATCAGCGGCATCAAGGTTTCAGCCACAAACCGGCCACCGAATTCGCCAAAACGCCCCCGGCCATCCGGCCCAGAACGCAGCGAGTTTTTAAGTATCTCGTTCATCCCCCCGGCATAGCGCAGCCTCGTGGCGGGATAAAGGCCACGGGCAATGCCAATTACGCCTTCCTGCCGCTAATTTATGTTGCGTCGCGAGAAAGGGCGATGTTCAATAGTTCTCATGGCACGATATGCAACGAGTTTCGGGGGCGAGACCTACCGGTTTGATGATTTGAAGTCGGTTCTGGCCTGCGCCTCAGCCCGGCGGTCGGGCGATGAATTGGCTGGGCTGGCGGCGGAAAGTGATGCGCAGCGGGTGGCGGCGCGGGCGGTGCTGGCGGATTTGCCGCTGGCCACCTTCCTGAACGAGGCGCTGATCCCCTACGAGGCCGATGAGGTAACCCGGCTGATACTGGACAGCCACGATATTGAGGCGTTTGCAAGGGTTTCACATCTCACGGTGGGCGGCTTACGGGATTGGTTGCTGGGGTATGAGGCGGACTCGGCGGCCTTGCGGGCCCTGGCCCCTGGGCTAACGCCGGAGATGGTGGCGGCGGTTTCCAAGCTGATGCGCAACCAGGATTTAATCGCGGTGGCACGCAAATGTGAGGTGGTCACAGCGTTCCGCAACACGCTCGGGCTGCCGGGGCGGCTTGCCACAAGGTTGCAGCCCAACCACCCCACCGATGATCTGCGCGGCATCGCGGCCTCCACGCTGGATGGGCTGCTTTACGGCACCGGCGATGCGGTGATCGGGATCAACCCGGCCACCGACAATGTGCCAAACTGTCTGGCACTGCTGGAGATGCTGGACGGCCTGCGGCAACGCTATGAAATTCCCACCCAAACCTGTGTGCTGACCCATGTGACGAATGTCATCGAGGTGATGAATAGAGGTGGCGCGGTGGATTTGGTATTTCAGTCCATTGCGGGGAGTGAGGCCGCCAATGCCGGGTTTGGGGTCAATCTGGGCATTTTACAGGAAGCCCGTGAAGCCGCCCTGGCGCTCAAGCGCGGGAGCATCGGCCAGGATGTAATGTATTTCGAGACCGGCCAGGGGGCGGCATTAAGCGCCGAGGCGCATTTTGGCATCGACCAGCAGACCATCGAGGCGCGGGCCTATGCGGTGGCGCGGGCATTTAACCCTCTTTTAGTGAATACGGTGGTGGGGTTCATCGGGCCGGAGTACCTCTACGATGTTAAGCAGATCATCCGGGCCGGGCTGGATGATCATTTCTGCGGCAAGTTGCTGGGCGTGCCGATGGGCTGCGA
>NCFD01000310.1 GCA_002281005.1 Acidocella sp. 35-58-6
CGTCCAAAAGGATTTTCTACCAAATTGACGCGTCAGAATGACTTCGCAGCCATCATATCGAAGCAGACGGTCGGCAGATTCCTTAATCCAATTTTTTCCTATATCATCGTTTAATTTAGAAAAAAGAGACATTGCGCGTCACCTCCTTACCAAAACTTTCTGTCGCTTTGGCCATGAGCAACTCCTTCAGATGCTTTGAAATGGATTGTGGGTATCGTGCATAAAAAACCATCAGGCCGAAACATTCTGTCGTTTTCGGCTTGGGATCGTTGATTTTACTGATACTGTTTTTTCTTTGGTCAGCCCATTGCGAGCGTGGGGCGAGCTGGTCGGTGCGTTCTTTTTTGGCTTTGCCGCTACCTGTTCCGCCAAATACCATTTTACAGAAGTTTCAATAAATTTAGAAAGATCGCCTTTCTTCATGCCGCGCTGAGCAAGAAAAGTCCGCACTGAGATGTCGGTTTCGTTGGACACCGTCACAGTCCAGTGGGTAATCAAGCTAGCATTTTCGTTTGGCATAATACCTCAAAAAATTGTAGATCTATAAATTGATAACATTTTATGTGGAATTGCACAATTGCGCTGGCGGACACTATATCAAGAATAGATCATGCACTCTGCACGTCGGTGGGGCGCACTAAATTTTATAAACTTAGAACCGCTCAACCGCGCTATACCGATACTACTTCGCTTTCACGATGATGGGGCATTTTTGATCTTTGCCTTCCTTGGCCGCAGCCTGCTGGCAAGCGACAAGAGCGCCCTGGTTGGCTTGCACGAGATTATATCCAGTCGACGCATTAGTCGCATCACCGGGCTTAGCGGCCCGGAGCAGCGCCCATCCCGTATCCCATCGATCCGGTTGGTCCATGACAATTGAGGCGACGGTGCCATCCCAGCCAAACGGCAGATGACTGGCAATGAAGGGGGAGGCAATCAGACCCAACAGCATAGCTCCAAGACCCACGGTCGCAACCCAGAAGACCACCCACTCCCGCTGCTCCACTTTGCCCCGCATATTGCCGATCATACCAGCAAGCTCACGGCTAGTTGCACGCGTCTCAGTGATTGCCCGACCCAACTCCAGCTTGGGCTCAGTGAACACCGATGTGCCGGCATTTTTGATCTTTGCGGCATAACTCTCCGGCGTCTCCTTCAGTGCCGGATGCTTCTCAATCGCATCGAGCCGCCCAACAACGGCGGCCAGCACTTGTGCGACTTTCCCGACATCGGACCGGTAATCCGGCGGCGCCGGGGGCAGGCTGTCCGCCATGGCTCTCGGCAACGCCTCCACAGCGCGGCGCATGACGGACACCTCGGCCCGTAAATCCTCAAACGCCCGCGCCGCATCCCCCACCCCGTCACCCGACACTGACTCATTATCCATGCTTTTTCCCCAGCTCGCTCTACATCGACATGTCCAAGCCACGTCCCCGCTCATGATCACGACCGATGCTCTGACCTATCGCCCGTTCCATGGTCGGCGCTTGCAGCACCCGGCCCAGCCATGAGTCGGGCGTAATCCCCAGCGTCTTGGCCTGCGCCCGCATCACCGACTCAAGCTGCGGATCACGTTTCAGGGCACCGGCGATGCTTTTCAGCTCGGCCGCGACCTTGCCACGGGCTTCGGCCTGCTCCCAGCCGCTTAACCGCTCGTGCTTCGCTTCTAGGCGGTGGCACATTTTCACCAGCCGCGCGGCATACAGCTCCGGCTCCCGGTTCACCCGCTCCTCATGCTTGATCCCGGCCACCAGTTGCGCGGCCCGCTCCCGCCCCTGCAATTCGGTCATCGCCCGCTGGGTGGCGGGCTCATAGGCCAAGGCCGCCCGCAAATCGCGCAACGCGCCAGGCCGGATTTCATCCAGCGCATGCCCCGCCTCGCGCAATGCCTGCTGTTGCGAATCCAGCACGGGCAGGTTTTCCGCGCGCATCAACCCGATATCGGACCATGCCCGTGCGTAGCGGTCCACCGCCTGCTCCAGCCGCGCCGCCGGATCGGCCCGTACCTGTGCGGCCCCAACGCCCAGACCTGCCTCGGCCGAGGGACGG
>NCFD01000012.1 GCA_002281005.1 Acidocella sp. 35-58-6
GGATTCCAAAGGCTCAGCCTTTGGCGGGGTTCCAAGGGGCAGAGCCCCTTGGTCTTCCTTAACTAAGGAGACGGCGGTGGCAACTTCACGGACTTTGTTCGACAAGATTTGGGATGCGCATGTGGTGGACCGGATGGGGGACGGGACATGCGTGCTCTATATTGACCGGCATTTGGTGCATGAGGTGACGTCTCCGCAGGCGTTTGAGGGGTTGCGTTTGGCGGGGCGGAAGGTTCGCCGGGTGGATGCGACGATTGCGGTGGTGGACCATAATATTCCGACTGAGGACCGGCGCAGCGGGATTAACGAGCCTGAGAGCAAGCTGCAGATTGAGACGCTGGAGAAGAACGTGGCCGACTTTGGCGTGCCGTATTTTCCGGTGCTGGATGACCGCCAAGGGATTGTGCATGTGATTGGGCCTGAGCAGGGGATCAGCCTGCCGGGGATGACGATTGTGTGTGGGGATTCTCATACCAGCACGCATGGCGCGATGGGCGCGCTGGCGTTTGGGATTGGGACTTCGGAAGTTGAGCATGTGCTGGCGACGCAGACTTTGTTGCAGAAGCCGGCGTTGAACATGCTGGTGCGGGTTGATGGCGCAGTGGGGCCGGGTGTGACGGCCAAGGATATTATTCTGGCGGTGATTGGCGAGATTGGGACCGCCGGCGGCAATGGCCATGTGATTGAGTATGCCGGTGAGGCCATTCGTGCGCTCGACATGGCGGGCCGGATGACGGTTTGCAATATGAGCATCGAGGCGGGAGCGCGGGCTGGGTTGATTGCGCCGGATGATGTGACATTTGAATATATCAAGGGCCGCCCGTATGCGCCGAAGGGCGAGGATTTTGCAAAGGCCGTTGAATATTGGCGGACTTTGCCGAGCGATGATGGCGCGCATTATGACCGTGTTGTGGTGTTGGATGCCGCAAATATTATTCCGCAGGTGAGTTGGGGCACGAGCCCAGAGGCTGTGTTGCCGATTACCGGCGTAGTGCCGAACCCGGCGGCTGAGCCGGATGAGGCCAAGCGCGCGCAGATGCAGCGGATGCTGGATTATATGGGGCTGACGGCGGGGCAGAAGCTGGCGGGTACCAAGGTTGATGTGGTGTTTATTGGCTCCTGCACCAATTCGCGCATCGAGGATTTGCGGGCGGCGGCGGCTGTTGCCGCGGGCCGGCATGTGGCTGATGGCGTACGGGCTTTGGTGGTGCCGGGTTCGGGGCAGATTAAGAAGCAGGCCGAAGCTGAAGGTTTGGACAAGGTGTTTTTGGATGCCGGGTTTGAATGGCGGGAGGCTGGGTGCTCGATGTGTCTGGGCATGAACCCGGATAAACTCACACCGGGGCAGCGTTGCGCTAGTACCTCGAACCGTAATTTTGAGGGCAGGCAGGGGCCGGGTGGGCGCACGCATTTGCTCTCGCCCGCGATGGCGGCGGCGGCGGCGGTGACGGGTGTGCTCACTGATGTGCGGGAGCTGGCATAATGGATAAATTTAATGTTCTCACCGGTGTGGCTGCACCTTTGAATATGGCGAATGTTGATACTGACAAGATTATTCCGGCGCGGTTTTTAAAAACCATTAAGCGCACAGGGTTGGGCAAGGATTTATTCTCCAACCTGCGCTATAATGAAGATGGTTCGGAGAAGCCGGATTTCGTGCTGAACCAGCCGAAGTACCGCAAGGCTGAGATTTTGGTGGCTGGTGAGAATTTTGGCTGTGGGTCTTCGCGTGAGCATGCGCCGTGGGCGCTGCTGGATTTTGGGATACGTTGTGTGATTGCGCCCAGCTTTGCCGATATTTTTCATGGCAATTGCTTCAAGAACGGCATCTTGCCGGTGGTGCTGCCCGCCGAAGCTTGCGAGCAACTGATGGCGGATGCAGCGTTGGGGACCAATGCGCGGCTGACGGTGGATTTAGAGCGCCAGGTGGTGGTGCGCCCGGATGGTCAGGAAATTCATTTTGAGGTTGATGCGTTCCGCAAGCATTGTTTGCTGAACGGGTTGGATGATATCGGCCTGACATTGGAGCATGTGGCGGCGATTGACACTTACGAGAAAAACCAGCCGGCCTGGATGCCGGTGATTGCGGGAGTTTAATGTCTATGATTGCGAATAAAACGATTTTGATGCTGCCGGGTGATGGTATTGGCCCGGAAGTGATGGCGCAGGCCAAGCGCGTGCTGGGCTGGTTGCAGGAGACCAAGCGGGCAACGTTTGAGATCACCGAGGATTTGGTGGGCGGTGCTGCGGTGGATGTGCATGGCGTGCCGATTACCGAAGCCACCATGGAAAAAGCGCTCTCAGTTGATGCGGTGCTGTTTGGCGCGGTCGGTGGGCCGCAATATGATAAATTGAGTTTTGATATCCGCCCCGAAGCTGCGTTGCTGCGGTTGCGTAAGGATTTAGGCGTGTTCGCCAATCTGCGCCCCGCCAAAGTGTTTGATGCCCTGGTGGATTCCAGCTCGTTGAAGCCGGAGCTGGTGCGCGGGCTCGATATCATGATCGTGCGCGAATGCATCGGCGGCGTGTATTTTGGCGAGCCGCGCGGCATTGAAACATTGCCGGATGGCAGCAAGCGCGGTGTGAATACCGAAGTTTATACCACGATGGAAATTGAGCGCGTCGGGCGCGTGGCGTTTGAACTGGCCCGCAAGCGTAATAACATTGTGTGCAGCGTGGAAAAAGCCAATGTGATGGAAAGCGGGCTGTTGTGGCGCCAGACCATGCAGGCGCTGCGCGATGCCGAATACCCGGATGTAACGCTCAGCCACATGTATGCTGATAATTGCGCGATGCAGTTGGCTAAGAACCCCAAGCAGTTTGACGTGATCGTCACCGGCAATCTGTTCGGCGATATTTTATCCGACTTGGCAGCGATGCTCACTGGCTCGCTTGGTATGCTGCCCTCGGCCACTTTGGGCGCGGTGGATGCTTCAGGCCGCCGCCATGCGTTTTATGAGCCGATCCACGGGAGCGCACCGGATATCGCTGGGAAGGGCCTTGCCAATCCGCTGGCGCAGATTCTTAGCCTCGCGCTGTTGTTGCGTTATTCCTTCGATATGGAAGAAGATGCGGCGGCGATCGAGGCGGCGGTGGAACGGGTGCTGGCCACCGGTGGCCGTACCGCTGATATTCCTGCCGAGGGCCGCCCGCGCCTGAGCACATCGCAAATGGGTGATGCTTTATTGGCGGAATTGGCCAAAGCCGCCTGAGTGGCGGGTATGTAAGCCTCGCATATTGCCGTATGATGTCGCTTCGGCTACATCACGCGGCGTGCTGCACCCGTAGCTCAATTGGATAGAGCACCAGACTACGAATCTGGGGGTTAGGGGTTCGACTCCCTTCGGGTGCGCCATTTTATTTCCCATGAACAGAATTTTGCGGCCATTTGCCCTATCGGGTAAGTGGCAGTTTTGCTTGGCTTTGAGATAGATCAAAGCCTTTCACGCATGTCTCTGGTCTGTGGAGCGGCCCACAAGATGAGAATGAGTATGACCGCTGAGACCGTGACGTTAAGTCCCTATGAAAAAATTGGCGGGGCTGATGCCGTGCGGCGGTTGGCTGAGGCGTTTTATGATGTGATGGACGCGCCGGACTTTGCCGCGCTGCGGGCGATGCATGAGCCAGACCTGGGGCCGATGCGCGAAGCTCTGGCGGGGTTTTTAACAGCCTGGCTGGGCGGGCCGCGTGATTGGATCACCAGCCAGGGTGGGTTCTGCATTATGTCCCGCCACGCCGGCATGGGCATTACAGAAGGCACCAGGGCGCAGTGGATGGCTGCGATGCGAAAGGCCCTGGACCAGGCTGGTATTGCGCCGCAATGGGCAGATAAAATGACGCAGGCGCTGGAGCCGATCTCGCGCGGGATGCTGCGGCGTGGTCCGGGTGCGTTGCCGGCTTAAAATTGCTTGCGCAGGAAAATCCGCCGGGCATTGTTGGGGTAGTTGGGAAGCTCGCCGAAACTCTCAAAGCCATGGCGCAAATAAAAAGCGAGGGCGGCGGGGTTCAGGGTGTCGAGCCAGAGGCCGGTGCAGCCGCGTTGTTTGGCTTCGGCTTCGGCGCTGGTGAGGAGTAAATGGCCAACCCCCTGGCCGCGCCGGGTTTGCGGTACAAATAATAATTCGATGAACAGCCAGTTTTGCCAGCTCCGGCCCGCCAGCCCGCCTTGCCACGCGCCTTGCTCATCGCGCAGCATGATGGCGAGCGGCAGGCTGCTGACCGGGGGCAGGAAATCCGCATGGTGGGCGGTGATGCCATCGATGAGATAGCTGCGGAAATCTGCATCCGGTGTTTCAGTGAGGGTGAGCGTGAGGCCGGGGGGGTGTAGGCGCATCAGGTGGTGATTTCAGTAAGGTGGATGAAGCGCGTGCCGCTTTGCTGCAGCGCGATCAGCCCGGCGGCGATGCCCGCCCCGCTGGCGCGGCTGGGTTGATTGATGTGGCCCTCGATGACGTCGTTATTTGTGGCGGCACTGATGCGGGCGGCAACCGTGGCGGCGGGGAGAGATGCGCCTTCGTCGGCGTTGAGCGAAAAGCCGGCGATGCGAAAGCCCAGGGATTCAATGAAGGGAATTGCTGCAGGGCTGTAGAGCGCGGCGGCCCCGCGATACCAAGTGGGTGCCTGGCCGGTGGCGGCAGTGATGGCGGCGGCCCCGTTCAACACTTCGGCGCGAATGGCATCGAGCGACCCCGCGGGGGTGAGGCCGAAGATTTTGTCAGACCCGAGAACCGGCGGCAGGTGCTGGGCGCCATGGTTTTGCAGGCTGAAAATATCCGGGTGGGCCTTGAGCCGCGCCAAAGCGGCCGGGTTCTGGCGCATCCATGTCGCGGTGAGGAATAATGTGGCGGGAATGTTGTGGTTGATCAGCACAGCCGCGATGCGTTCATCAAAATGGCCGGGGCAGCAATCCAGGGTAACGGCAACAATGCGCGCGGTACTCCCGGTGCCGGTGCTGGTGGCCGTGCCGGTGCCGGTGAGACGCAGGGCGGGTTCAAGCAGCGGTGCGGCGCCCGGTGGCCGGTGGCCGAGACGGGTAAGCGGCAGCGTTAGGGCGCTACCGCAGAAGGCGCGCCGGGAGATGGGGGTGCATAGGCTGCACATGCGGCAAGGGTCCGTGTTGTTGGGGCTGATGTGCGGCGGCGGGCGGGCGGCGTCAATGCGCCAGCCATGCCACCAGCGCGGAGACGGTAATGAGCGAGAGCACGGTGGAGACCAATATAGCGCGGGAGGTGACCGCGGCCTCGCGGTTATACAGTTTGGCGAGCATGAAGGGGCCGGTGCCGATGGGCAATGCGCTCAGGATAAGGGCGCTGTGCGACCAGATTGGCGGCATGCTGAATAATTTGAAGGCGATGAGATAGGTGAGGGCCGGCTGCACCAGCAATTTCAGCCCCACCAGACGGGTGATCAGGGCTTTGTCGTTCGCGGGTTCTGATTGCGCGAGGAATAGCCCGATGGTGACTAGGGCGCAGGGTGAGGCGGCGTCGCCCAGCAGGGTGGTGTAGCGAAACACGGGGGCGGGCAACGTGAGGCCGGTTTGTGCGCGTAGCACCGCCGCGGCGACACCCAAAACCGGCGCGACCAATAGCGGGTTGCGGGCCAGTGAACGTGCGACTTTGCCGAGCGTGACGGAGAGTTGCGGGGTTTGGGCGAGGTCTGTCTCGATCAGGATGATGGCGGCGGCGAATAGCACGCAGGCGGTGAGGATGGTGGCAATGATGGCGGGCACCAGGGAGCCCGGCCCCAATGCCGCCAGGCAGAGGGGAATGCCCATGAAGCCGGTGTTGGCGTAGGCGGCGTCCAGCCCTTCGATGCTGCGGTCTGCCAGGCGGTGATGCGCTCGGGTGCCGAGCAGGAATGAGAGCAGGAAAGTGAGCATCATGCCGCCGGTGAAGGCGGCGAGGAAACCGGGGTGATTGAAGCCATCCCACGAGATGTTGGCCATGGCCTGAAACAGTAATGCCGGGAGGGCTAACCATACCACGAACAGGTTGAGTGTTTCAGTGGCGGCGGGGCCGAGAATATGGCGGCGGGCGCAGATATACCCGGTGAGGATGAGCGCAAACACCGGGAACACCGAAGTAAAGACAATGGCCATGCCCTGTTTTCCCGCATGGCGGGAGGTGCGGCAAGGGGTGGTGGGATTAGTCTCCGGCGATGATGGCCTGGGCGCGTTTACGTAGGATGTGTTTTTGAATTTTGCCGGTGGAGGTTTTGGGTAATTCCTCGAAGATGTAGCGTTTGGGGACTTTGAAGCCGGCTAAATGCTGGCGGCAGAATGCGGTGAGCTCGGCTTCGGTGGCGGTCATATCCTCCTTGAAGGTGATGACGGCGAGTGGGATTTCGCCCCATTTTTCGTCGGGGGCGGCGACCACGGCGGCTTCGCGGATGGCGGGATGGCGGTAGAGGATTTCCTCCACTTCCAGCGAGGAGATATTTTCGCCGCCGGAGATGATGATGTCCTTGGCGCGGTCTTTGATTTCGACGTAGCCGTCAGCGTGCAGCACGCCGAGGTCACCGGTGAGGAACCAGCCGTTTTTGAAAGCTTCATCGGTGGCACTGGGGTTTTTGAGGTAGCCTTTCATCACCACGTTGCCGCGGAAGGCGAGTTCGCTGACCGTTACGCCGTCCGGGGGCACCGGGTTGCCGGTGAGGTCGAGGATGGAGAGGTCTTCCTGGGTGATGCAGGGCACGCCCTGGCGGGCCATCAGGCGGGCACGCTCAGGCAGCGGCAGGCCGGCCCAGTCGGGTTGGGTTTCGCAGGTGCCGGAAGGGCCGTAAACTTCGGTGAGGCCGTAAACATGCTGGACCTGAAAGCCGAGCAATTCAGTGCCCGCGATGATGGCGCTCGGCGGGGCGGCCCCGGCAGTGGCTAACACCACTTTATGCGGCAGCGGTTTTTGCAGGGCTTTGGGGGCGTTGATGAGCATGCCGAGCACGATGGGCGCACCGCACATATGGGTGACGCCGTGGCGGACGATATGCTCGAAAATCGCGCCGGGTTCGACCTTGCGCAAACATACATGCGTGCCGCCCAGCGCGGTGACAGCCCAGGTAAGGGTCCAGCCCGAGCAATGGAACATTGGCAGGGTCCAGAGATAACGGCTCTCGGAGGTGAGGTTCATGGCCAGCGCGATGCCCAACGCGCCGAGATAGGCGCCGCGATGGTGATACACCACGCCTTTGGGGTTGCCGGTGGTGCCGGAGGTGTAATTTACCGCAATCGCCTGCCATTCATCAGCGGGCAGGCCCCAGGCGTGGGGTTCATGCGGGGCGATCCAGTCCTTGTATTCCGGGGCGCCGAGGGTGAGGCCGGGCGGGGCGGCTTCATCGGCAATTTCAACCAGCGGGATTTTGTGCGGTAATAATTCGAGTGCGGCGTGGGCGCGAGGTGCCCATTCGCGGTCCACCAGGAATAATTTGGCCTCGGCGTGTTCAAGGATGAAGGCGATGGCGGTGGGGTCGAGCAGGGTGTTGATCATGCCGAGCACAGCCCCCGTCAGCGGCACGGCGTAATGGGCTTCCAGTGGCACCGGGCCGTTGGGGGCGAGCACCGCCACGCACTCGCCGGGTTTGACCCCGGCGGCCTTGATGGCGGTGGCGAATTTGCGGATGCGCGTGGTAAATTGCGCGTAGCTGTAGCGGCGGTCGTGGTGGGTAACCGCGCATTTCTGCGGGAAGATGCGCTCGGCCCGGCGCAGGAAGCTGAGCGGCGAGAGCGGCACATGGTTGGCGTGGTTTTGCGGCAGCCCGGCTTCAAAAATTGAGTGTGAGATATCGGGCATGAGGCGTCTCCTGCGGGCGGTTTATTGGTTATTGCGCCTTAGCAGTTGCAGCTTGCTTGCTGTGAAGCAAGCGCGGGCTAGATAATGCCTTCCTGCTGCCATCGGGTAAGCTCGGCCTCGGTGGCGCCCAAATGCGATGTGAGGATTTCGCGCGTGTGCTGGCCCAGCGTTGGCGGCGCGGTGTTATCATGCGTGGCGCTACGGGAGAAGCGCATGGGGCTGGCGACTGAGCGCATGGTGCCACCAGTGGGATGGGGAATGGTTTTAAAAATATGGCGGGCGGTGATTTGCGCGTTGGTGTCAAGCTCTGGCAGTTGGTTGATCGGGCCGCACGGCACGGCGGCGGGTTCAAGTTCTGAAATCCATTGGGTGGTGTTGCGAGTTTGCATGATGGCTTGCAGCAGCGGCACCAGAATATCACGGTGTTTTACGCGCGCGGGGTTGGTTGAATAGTCCGGGCTTTCGGCGAGTTCGGGGGCGTTGGCGATGGCACAGAAGCGGCGGAATTGCTCGTCATTGCCGATGGCGAGAATGGTGTAACCATCCGATGTTTTGAATACCTGGTAGGGCACGATGCTGGGGTGCGCGTTGCCGTGCCGGGGCGGTTGCTCACCGGATACCAGGTACGAGCTGATCTGGTTGGCCAGCGTGGCGATTTGGACATCGAATAAGGCGATGTCGATATGCTGGCCGAGGCCGCTTGCGTGGCGTTCATTCAGGGCGGCGAGGATGGCGGTGGTGGCGTACATGCCGGTGAACACATCCGTCACCGCAACACCCACCTTCATCGGTTCGCCATCGGGTTCGCCGGTGAGGCTCATCAGGCCGCCCATGCCTTGCATCAAAAAATCGTACCCAGCGCGGGCGGCATAGGGGCCGGTTTGGCCGAAGCCCGTGATGGAGCCGTAAATCAAACGCGGGTTGAGGGCGAGGAGTTGTTCGGGGCCGAGGCCGAGTTTGGTAAGGCCGCCGAGCTTGAAATTTTCCAGCAAAATATCGGACTGCGCGGCGAGGCGTTTGATGAGGGCTTGGCCGCCTGGCTTGGCGAAATCAATCGTGACGGATATTTTGCCGCGGTTGGCGGCGAGGTAATAGGCGCTCTCGCCGCGATTTTCGGGGTTTTGCGCGTCGGGCAGAAACGGCGGGCCCCAGGCGCGGGTGTCGTCGCCCGCACCGGGGCGCTCGATTTTGATGACCTCGGCGCCGAGGTCAGCGAGGGTTTGGCCCGCCCAGGGACCGGCGAGGACGCGGCTGAGATCGAGAACGCGGATGCCGTGCAGGGGCGCTGTTGCCGTGGTTGGGGGCGGTGTCATGGCGCTGGTTTGATACAAAAGCGGGGCGCTGAGAAGCGCCCGCTTTGCCGACGGGCGTTATGACACAGGAACATACAGCTTTTGGCCGGCCTCCTTGAACGCGGCGGTTTGCGCGTTCAGCCCGGCCTGACGCTCGGCTTCGTTGCGGATTTCGTGGCTGATTTTCATCGAGCAGAATTTTGGCCCGCACATGGAACAAAAATGCGCGGTTTTATGGGCGTCCTTGGGCAGGGTTTCGTCGTGGAAGCTGCGGGCGGTGTCGGGGTCGAGGCTTAAATTGAATTGATCCTCCCAGCGGAATTCAAAACGGGCGCGGGAGATGGCGTCATCGCGCAAGCGGGCGGCGGGGTGGCCTTTGGCGAGGTCTGCGGCGTGGGCAGCGAGGCGGTAGGTGATGACGCCGGTTTTCACATCCTCGCGGTTTGGCAAACCCAGATGCTCCTTGGGGGTGACGTAGCAAAGCATGGCGGTGCCGAACCAGCCGATCATGGCAGCACCGATGGCGGAGGTGATGTGGTCGTAGCCGGGGGCGATGTCGGTCGTCAGGGGCCCGAGTGTGTAGAAGGGGGCTTCGTGGCAGGTGGCGAGTTGCTTTTCCATGTTGGCTTTGATTTTATGCATTGGCACATGGCCGGGGCCTTCGATCATCACCTGGCAGCCTTTGTGCCACGCAACCTTTGTTAGTTCGCCAAGGGTTTCCAATTCGGCGAATTGCGCGGCGTCATTGGCGTCGGCGTTGGAGCCGGGGCGCAGGCCGTCCCCCAATGAGAATGAGACGTCGTATTTGCGCATGATATCGCAGATCTCGCCGAAGCGTTCATAGAGGAAACTTTCGCGATGATGCGAGAGGCACCACTGCGCCATGATGGAGCCGCCGCGCGAGACGATGCCGGTGACGCGCCGGGTGGTGAGCGGCACATAGGCGAGGCGGACGCCGGCGTGGATGGTGAAATAATCAACGCCTTGCTCGGCTTGTTCGATGAGCGTGTCCTTGAACACCTCCCAGTCAAGTTTTGAGGCATCACCACCGACTTTTTCAAGCGCCTGGTAAATGGGGACGGTGCCGATGGGAACCGGGGCATTGCGCATGATCCAACTGCGGATGTTATGGATGTTGCGGCCGGTGGAGAGGTCCATCACGGTGTCAGCGCCCCAGCGGATGGCCCAGACGAGTTTTTCAACTTCATCGGCAGCCGACGAGGTGACAGCGGAGTTGCCGATGTTGGCATTGATTTTGACCAGGAAGTTGCGGCCAATAATAACTGGTTCAAGCTCCGGGTGGTTGATGTTGGCGGGAATGATGGCGCGGCCCATAGCGATTTCTGCGCGCACGAATTCGGGGGTGACGAATTCAGGAATGGCGGCGCCGAAGGATTCGCCGTCTTCGAGGCGGGCGGCGGCATTTTGTAAAGCCTGGGTGCGGCCAAGATTTTCACGGTGTGCGACGTAGATCATTTCCTCGGTGATGATGCCGGCGCGGGCGAATTCATATTGGGTGACGAGGCCGTTTTCGGCGCCGTTGAAAATATGGTGCGGGGCGCTGCATTCGGGGACCAATAATTCATCGGGGACGAAGCCGTTATCAGCAGGTTGCACGGCGCGGGCGGCAACGGATGCAAAGCTGCGGTTGGCCAGCCAAGGTGTGCGGGGCTTTGGCAGGCCGTTATTGAGGTCGATGTGAATCGAATTGTCGGTGTAGGGGCCTGAAGTGTCGTAAAATTGTAACGGTGGTTCAAGCGCGGTGGGGTGCAAAACCACCTCGCGGAAGGGGACCAGAATGTCAGGCCGGCAAGGGGTGGGAGAGAGGATTTTGCGGGACCCGATGATGGGGCCGGTGGTGACGGTGGTTGGTTGGGTGGTGGTTGTCATAGCAGTCTCCTTTCAAAAAAGGAGAGCCGGGTGTTGTGGTTTTGATAAAACCCCCGTCCCTCCGCCGGTATGACCCGGATCAGGTTCAAAGGGTTTGCAGCGGTGGGGTTGCCCCCTAAGCTGCGTCTCAGTTCCTGCCGGAACACCCCTCGGTACCACCATCAAATGCCAGGAGGTAAGGTTTGTCAAATGCCAAAAATTTTGGGTGGTGGGGTTTGAGGGTATCGCGGTTTTGTGTTGGTTGATTTGAAATGAGGGCGCGCAAGAGGGCTAAAAATTATGTGATGCTGGCACCATGTGGTGCCATGGGCTCGGGTTTCATGCATCAGCATAACGGCCCGAAGCATCCCAACCAGATGATGAGGACGGCCATGACAAAAATGATGACCCTTGGTGTGCTGGCATTGCTGACAAGTGTTGGTGGGAGCGCGTTGGCAAAAACGACAGCGCCGTTACCGATCCGCGGGACGATTGATAGTGTGGCGGGATCAACGCTTGAAATTACTGAGATGTCGGGTGCGAAAAT
>NCFD01000311.1 GCA_002281005.1 Acidocella sp. 35-58-6
GACGGCCGGTTTCCCTGTCCGCCTGTAGGCAGTCCTTGAGCTCATGATCGTCGCCCTCACAGTTGGGGCATCGCTCAACCGGGTCGGGATTTACCTTTATAACAACGGCTATGTCACCAATTCAGGCACCATCAGCGCCAATTATGCAGGCATTTATTCGCGCAACGGCAGCGACACCCAAACCTATATCCGCAATTCCGGGCATATCATCTCCACCACCAAAGCTGGCGTTTACTTAAAAGCCTCCGGGCAAGTCTATAATAGCGGGATCATTAATGGCGGGACCGCCGGGGTATTTATTGCCAACGGCAATCTTACCAATGGGTTTTCCGGCACCATCACCGGGGCCACCGGCATCTTCCTCAAAACCAGTAACATGACCAATCACGGCGTGGTGGATGGCACCGCCGGATCTGGCATTTACCTGCAGGGTAGCGGCAACGTCAGCAACAGCGCAAACGGCCAGATCATCGGCATCAAATACGGCGTTGAGCTAGGCACTCTCAGTAGCAATCTCATCAACTCCGGCACCGTCACAGGGGCCACCGGCGTTGGCTTCAAAAACGGCGGGGCGGTTGTTAATTACGGCTCCATCACCGGCCTCACCGCCAATGGCATTTATGAAACCGCGGGTAGCGGCAGCATCACCAACAAGGCCGGCGCTAAAATCATCGGTAATTCCGACGGTATTCTGCTCACCACCTCTGGCAACATCACCAATCTGGGGCTGGTGCGCGGCAGTCTGGATTCCGGCATCCTGCTGGCCGGCGGTGGGTCTGTCGTTAATTCCGGCTCCATCATCGGCGTCTATCAGGGCATCCACCTTAAAACCGTTGCTGGCTACATAAAAAATACTGGATTGGTCGAATCAATCGGCACAATTTTTTCCTATGTCTACAACCATACCACTTACGCCGCTAATGTTTTTGGCGTCCAAATTTCCAACGGCGGTGCGCTAATCAATGCGGCCGGTGGTACCATCGCAAGCGGGCTGACCGGCGTTTACACCAGTGGTCTCAGCACCATCGTCAATGCCGGCACCATCATCGGTACCAATGCCGATGCAGTTGACATGACAGGCGGCGGCACTTTGGTGGTGGACCCAGGCGCTGCCTTTGTCGGCACTGTCACCGGTAGTGGCACCGCCAATCTGGAACTTAGCGGCACCAATCCTGCCACCCTGAATGGCCTTGGCACCCAGTTCATCAATTTCAGCACCATCAAGGTCGATGCTGGCTCATTCTGGACCCTTACCGGCAACAGCACGCTCGCCGCCGGGCAAACACTGAATGATTTCGGCACCCTCATCGTCAATGGCAACTTCGTTGATAACGGCGTGGTCAATGCCGACCCCTCGACCATTGTGTATAATTCAGCCGTCACCGGTACCGGCACCATCGACATCGCGGCCGGCTCCACCGTGATTTTCAATGGTTCGGTGGCCTCCTCCATCACCATCGACTTCCTCTCCACCACCGGCACCATCATCGAAAACGCGCCGGCTCTGTTCAGCAGCCCCACCATCATTGGCACTGGCACCATCATTATCGCCTGCTTTGCCAAAGGCACCCGCATCCTCACACCCAAAGGCGAGGTAGCGGTGGAGACATTGCGCGAGGGCGATATGGTGATCACCGCCGCAGGCGAAGATGCGCCGATCAAATGGATTGGCACCCGCAAGCTGGATTTACGCCGCCACGCCCACCCGCAAAAAGCCCAGCCGGTACGCATCACCGCTGGGGCCATTTCACATAATGTGCCAAACCGGGATTTATACCTCTCACCCGACCACGCGCTATACCTGCACGGCCACCTGATACCGGCCAAGGCGCTGGTGAACCGCCTGTCAGTGACCCAGGAAAACTGGAGCCAAGTGAGCTACTACCATATCGAGCTCGACAGCCACGCGGTGATCTTCGCCGAAGGCACGCCGGTTGAAACCTACCTGGAAACCGGCAACCGCGATTGCTTTGAAAACGCCAACCTGCCCATGGCCCTGCACCCCGACTTCGGCCAGAACTTCCAGGCGATGCGCGAAGCCCA
>NCFD01000312.1 GCA_002281005.1 Acidocella sp. 35-58-6
ACCGGCGACCCGCACCGAATAAAATTCATCCAAATTGGATGCGCTGATCGAAACAAACCGGAGGCGCTCCAGTAGTGGGTGACGTGGATTTTCGGCTTCCGAGACAACGCGAAAGTTAAAGTCGAGCCAGGAAAGCTCCCGGTTTATAAAGCGATTCGGGTCGTCCAGGGTAATTTCGGCTACGGGAGCCATTGTAGATTGGTCCATGGCTTGTTCCTACATCAGCGGTCTATCGTCCGGCGAGTGACGGTTTTGTAACAGTTTTTCAACAATTTAGTCGATAATTCTGAGGTCGTTTATCAGATCCAGCGTCAAATTGCGGGTTATTTTTCCGCCGTTTGCTAATGATGCGCGGTCCAGCCGGGCTACGGCCTCGGCCAGGGCGGCTGGGGTGCGTGGTAAGTGCGAGAGCAGGAGGTTCTGGATGTGAAAATCCAGCACAAGTTGCCGGGCTGCGGCCAAACGGGCGAGAAACAAGGCCAATGCGGCGTCATCAGGAGGGCGGATTTCTGTCGCTAAGCTGGCCCTCAGGCGGCTGGCGAGGTCAGGAAGCTGGGTGGCCTGCCGTGAGGGAGGTAACCTTGCGGTCATCAACACTGGTAGCCTCGCCTCGGTAGCCGCATTGAGTAAATGAAGCAGGGTTTGCTCTTCAGCGGGTAAATCTGCATCGTCAACGGCCAGAGGGCTTGAAGGCACCGCAAACATCCCCCGCAAATTTGGGCCCTTTAATATCTCAGCGTGGTGAGACGCTGCCCAGATATGGAGTAAATGGGTCTTCCCGCATCCAGCCTCACCCCAAAGGATCAGGCGTCCGTTGGTCCAGCCGGCGGGATTTTCAAGCCAGTTTTGGGCGAGGGTGTTGCCCGCGTAAGTCCAAAAATTATCAGCGGAATAATCGGGTTTTTGATCAAACGGGAGCGGCAACTGCCTCATGATGACGGCGGAGGGTTCAAGTAAAGTGGGCTCAGTAAATATCGCTTCAGCCAGAATCGGGCCAGTACGCCAATTGTCGCGGTAACAGGCACAGCCAGCATGATGCCAAGAAACCCGAAGGCCGCGGCACCGGCAAACAACGAGAAAATAACCCAAACGGCAGGCAGGCCCACACGGTCACCTAAAAAACGAGGCTGGATGACGTAGTCATTAAGTGCCTGGCCGAGCGCAAAAACGGCCAGAACAGCAAGCACGCCATGCCAGCCTGGCTCCTGCGAGAGCACCAGCAGCACGGCGCTGCCCGCACCAATGATGGTGCCGACATAGGGAATGAACGATAAAAGTCCGGCGGTAAGTCCCACAATGAGGCCTAAATCCAACCCTACGATGGTTAGCCCCGCCGCATAAATTGCTGCCAAAATTAAGCAGCATATCGCTTGCCCCCGGATCCAGGCTGCGAGAATTCTGTTAACTTCGAGCGCCTGGGCGCGGATAACAGCCTCATATGGCCGGGGCAGCCAGGTATCCACGTGGCGGATGATTGCAGGCCAATCACGTAAAAAATAGAAAGCCACAATTGGAGTGATGATCAGCAGCGTGAGAATATTCACCACAGCAAAGCCGCTACCAACAATGTTGCTGGCAGCAGTCTCAGCGAACGAGATAATTGTGCCGGCTTGATTAGAGGCGAGGTCTCGCAATTTTTGGCTGATCGCGCCGGGGCCAAGCCGGGCTTGCAGCGTATAAACGATATGCCCGAAATCAGCCTGCGCCGTTTTTAAATACATTGGCAAATTCGTGACTAAAATGGTCGCCTGGGCTGAGATAATTGGGTACAGCAGCAGCACGAAGATAACGACGCCTAGCAGGACGGCACCAAGCAAAATAGCGGCACCAATCGACCGAGGAACCCGGTGCCGGGCCAAGCGGCTCACAGCAGGGTCAAGGAAATAAGCCACGCCAGCGGCCACCACGAAGGGCGTTAAAACCGAGGAAAACAGCCTGAAAAAAAGCCATAGTATCAGTAGAAACGCAATAACGAGGGCGATGCGCTGCAACTGCACGCGGCGGGCCACAGAGTCTGGGAGAATGGGATCACTCACGTTGGC
>NCFD01000313.1:0-2035 GCA_002281005.1 Acidocella sp. 35-58-6
GTGTATTTGTTACGGGAGCCACCGGTTTCGTCGGCTCCGCCGTTGTTAAAGAGTTAATCGGAGCGGGCCATACGGTCACAGCTCTCGCACGATCTGAGGAAAAGGCGCAGTCGCTGCAAGTCAAGGGCATTACGCCACATCTTGGTGATATTAATGATCTGAGAAGCCTCCACAATGCTGCCGTGGCGGCTGACGGGGTGATCCATCTCGCCTTCATGCACGGCCTGTCACAGATTCCAGTGCAAAAGCGGCTACGCGTGCTGCTTGGCGGGCTACCTACTGGCATCGTCTCACGCTTTCTAGCGGTTGCCGCCGAAGCAGACAGCCAGGCGATCAATACGCTTGGCGCAGCCCTCAAGGGCTCGGGCCGGCCGTTTGTGACGACTTTCGGGACCATGGGGCTGGCAGACAGCACAATGCGTGCGCCCCGGCCCGCGACGGAAAATGATATGCCATCAACAGGCTCCCCCGGCATCGCCCGAGCCATGACCGAGGAGACAGTTGAATCGTTAGCCTCGCTCGGGGTGCGCGCAACGATGATCCGGTTGGCACCTTCGGTGCATGGCGACGGTGATACTGGCTTTGTACCGCAATTAATCGCCACCGCCCGCAAAAAGTCCGTCTCAGCCTATATCGGCGATGGCAGCAATCGCTGGGCTGCCATACACCGCACCGATGCGGCCCGGCTGTTCAGGTTGGCCTTGGAGAGCGGTGTCGCGGGGGCGCGTTATCATGGCGTCGCGGAAGAGAGCATTCCGTTTCGGACAATTGCTGAAGTGATCGGCCGTAGGCTCAATATTCCAGTGGTGGGGATTTCAGCGCAAGCGGCACCAAAGCATTTCAGTTTTCTCGCTCCCTTCATCATGGCCGACAACCCCGCATCGAGCGACCTGACGCGTGCACAACTTGGCTGGCAGCCCTTGGAGAAAGGCCTGCTCGCCGACCTTGATCACGAGCGTTACTTCAAAACTACTAAGGCGGCGTCATAAGAGCTGGCGGCGAACATAATTCTCATCATCGGCGGTCGATTGGGTATCGGCCAAGCACTCGCGCATCGCTTCCACGATCTTGGCAATACCATAATCATTATCGGCCGCCGTGTAGAGAGCTAGCAGCGGGCGACTTATGGTCGCCCACGAATGCATGCGCTACCGCTCAATATCGCAAGCGCTGCCAGTGGCAAGCCACCCACTAGGGTTGCCGCTATGTTGGCGCCAAACTGACACTTGGTGTTAAGTGGGGCACAATTGGGTCTGCGGCGGAACTACCGTGAAACCAGAGCTGCCGACATAACGAGAATAAAACGACCCACACGAGACGTTCAGCTAGGGCACGATGACTTTACACCTTTAGTGTCACACTCACCGGCACATGGTCCGACGGCTGTTCCCAATCCCGCGCGTCAACCAAAATTTTATGGCTAACTAAATGTTTAGCCAGATCATCCGAAACCCAAACATGGTCGAGCCGCCGCCCACGGTTGGAAGCGCGCCAGTCCCGGTTGCGATACGACCACCAAGTGTAAAGCTTCTCCTCCGGCGGCACAAAATGCCGTAACGCATCGGTAAAGCCCTCGGCCATCCAAGCGTTCAACCCGGTGGTTTCAACTGGCGTATGGCTGACAATATCGAGAAGCTGCTTGTGACTCCAAACATCGTTCTCCAGCGGGGCAATATTCAAATCTCCCACCAGCACGGCGCGATGGGGCGGATATTTGGCAAAATGTGCGCGAGCCTCAGCAACAAAATCCAATTTATGGCCAAATTTAATGTTCTGCGCCCGGTCTGGAATATCACCGCCCGCTGGCACATAAAAATTATGAATAATCACCGGTGACGCGCCAACATGGATCTGCGCTGAAATGTGCCGACAGTCGTTTTTCTCGCACCAGTCGGGCGTATCAGGCACCAAGCTTAGCGGAAATTTCGAGAAAATCGCTACGCCATTATAACTCTTCATACCGCGCTTGAGCACATGCGGAAACCCGATGTGAGCACCAAGGCTTTCAGGAAATGCCTCATCCGGCACCTTGGTT
>NCFD01000313.1:2087-3448 GCA_002281005.1 Acidocella sp. 35-58-6
AGGCTGCAAAGCGCCAATCAGCGGCTCCAGTAACCCCTGACGCAGCCGTAGCGAATTAATGTTCCAGGTCGCAATGGTAAGATTTTTTGTCATGTCATGGTTTCACCATGACTGAACAATACGATCAACCACCGCCCGTGGTTGGCGTCTGACCTTGGTACGTAAATAACGAATCCGGAAATGGCCCGCCCGGGGCAATATCATATAGGCTCACCCGCGTCTGGCGTTGTTGCGCGTCCATCACCACCCATTGCCGCAATTCCAGCGGATTGGTGCCAAACACCAATGTCAGGCTGCCTTCCTGAGGTTTTCCAGTTCGGATTAACGTGACGTGAATCTCACCGGGTTGATGATCGACACTGGTGACCGTAACATCGCCAGAGAGAACCACGTGATTCGCCAGCAATATGCCTAACGGCGTTGAGCCTAGCGGAATATTTGTCGTCTGCGAGAGATCCGGATCGTGATAAACCAACAACCCAAAACCGGCGACCAGCAGTTGCTTGTCTGGTGGATCATATTCGAAGCGCATTTTTCCGGGGCGTTGCAGCCAGGCCTTGCCTGTTCTGGTAGAACCATCAGACGCTACCTGCAAAAAATTCGCGGTAAGTGAGGTCAACCCGTTCAAATAGTTCTGAACCTGATTGATCAAGGCCGTGTCGGCCGCACTGAGCGGCGCAGCCAGCGCAAAGCGAACCGGCGCGACAAAAGCCGCGCCAGCTAGTAGGCCGAGTAGTAAACGACGATGCATCGACCTGATAAAATCAGGCGGCAGCAGAGCGGCGGCTAGCGGCTTCGGTCTTATTTGCGGCCAAAGCTTCATTCATAATGTGGCGGGTTTCCCGCAAAAACGCGGCGCCCTTCACAGTACGCTGCACCAGCACGCTACGACGATCCGACGGGTCAACCTTACGGCGAACAAAGTCGAGCTCGGTCAAGCGGTCAAGCGCACGGGTGATCGCCGGCTTTGATACATTCAAATCCTGGGCGAGACCACGAACCGTATGGCCACCTTCATTCAGATAGCACGTCAAAAACACACCAAGCTGGCGTGCTGACAAATCAACACCATCACGACGAACCAGTGAAACGATGGTATCACGAAGTATTCCGACCAGTTGGTCAGACGAAAGTTGGGCTGCCATTGAAAATCCTTTCCCACATAAGGCTCTTTTATTAAAAGCCACTGTATCAAAACTTGAAGATGATCGACCAAAATGAGCGCTCTTGGCCGCAACAAGCATTTCTTCTAACCACTTACATTTGCATTCATATGCTAAGCATTGATTTATGATTTAATTATGACTTCGACAACCCATCGAAACATGAAAACATTGCAATTTCATTTAATAAATTTTCGA
>NCFD01000314.1 GCA_002281005.1 Acidocella sp. 35-58-6
CCCCGGTTGATCAACATCAACGTTAGTTCGTTGGTGGCCCAAAAATTATTAGGGTTAAGCGTTACCACCCGGCGAATGACCACCTCGGCGGCGGGCATATTGTTTTGGCTACGCAACAAATTATGATACAACACCAGCGCATCTTCGCGGCCTGGCGCCAGTTCAAGAAACTGCTGCAACAGTGCTTTGGCAGCCGTAATATCACCGGCATTTAGCAACGTCTCGGCTTGCGCCAGCATCGGCGTTAGGGCAGCGGTAGCGCTAGCCGGGCTGAGGGTGGATAAATCCAGCGCGCAACATTTAATCTGCCGCAATCCGCTGCCGCAGGGGCACAAGCTCGTTTCAATCATGAAGCAAGACTATCCCCGCCTCATAACGAACGCCAGAGCCCCCTTACCCGCCATCCTAACCGGCAGATAAGGGGATATAAGCTCTAATGAACTTCCTCAGGGAGTTTTTCGCCGGCCCCATCATCACCCTCAGCTTCCGGCTTGGGCAGCGACGACGCCGCAGCGGGCGTGACGTCGAACGCCAATTTGCCATCCTTGAGCGTGACCTTGACCGCGCCACCTTTCACCAGCTTGCCGAACAATAGTTCCTCGGCGAGCGGCTTTTTGATGAGTTCCTGGATAACGCGGGCCAAAGGCCGCGCCCCATACAATGGCTCATACCCGCGTTCGGCCAAGTATTCCTTCGCCGCCGAGGATAGCTCAATGGTCACATTACGGTCGGCGAGTTGTGCCTCGAGCTGCATGATGAATTTCTCAACCACGCGGCCAACGATTTCAGGTGTCAGTGCCGCAAACGGAATCACGGCATCAAGACGGTTACGGAATTCCGGTGTGAACATCCGCTTGATCGCCTCCTCATCCTCGCCCACCCGCACCTCGCGGCCAAACCCGATTCCGGCTTTTGCCATGTCAGCCGCGCCGGCGTTGGTGGTCATGATGAGGATGACATTGCGGAAATCAATTTTTTTGCCGTTATGGTCGGTGAGTTTACCGTGATCCATAATTTGCAGTAAAATATTGAATAAATCCGGATGTGCCTTCTCAATTTCATCGAGCAGCAACACGCAATGCGGGTGCTGGTCGATAGCATCAGTCAACATGCCACCCTGGTCGAACCCGACGTAACCAGGCGGCGCACCGATGAGGCGGGAGACCGAATGACGTTCCATGTATTCGCTCATATCGAAGCGAATCAGCTCGATGCCAAGCGTTGCGGATAATTGCCGCGCAACTTCGGTTTTACCAACACCGGTGGGGCCGGAGAACAGGTAATTACCGATCGGCTTTTCAGAATCCCGCAGACCAGCACGGGAAAGTTTGATGGCAGCCGACAGCGCCTCGATGGCGGCGTTCTGGCCGAACACCATCGACTTCAAATCGCGCTCCAGGGTGCGCAGCACTTCCTTGTCATCGGCAGAAACCGACTTGGGCGGGATGCGGGCAATTTTGGAGACCATCTCCTCGATGTCCTTCAGCGTCACGGTCTTGCGGCGCTTGCCCTCGGGTTGCAGCATCCGCGCCGCACCGGCTTCATCGATTACGTCGATGGCTTTATCCGGCAGCTTGCGATCGTTGATGTATTTGGCCGCCAACTCCACGGCGCCACGAATGGCATCATCAGTGTAACGAACCTTGTGATGCTTCTCGTAAGCGGTTTTCAAGCCACGCAGAATTTTCACGGCATCTTCAACCGACGGCTCGTTCACATCAATTTTCTGGAAACGCCGCACCAGCGCACGGTCTTTCTCGAAATAGTTGCGGAACTCCTTGTAGGTGGTGGAGCCGATGCAGCGCAGCGTGCCTTGCGCCAAAGCAGGCTTCAGCAGATTAGACGCATCCATCGCACCGCCGGAGGTCGCGCCCGCACCAATCACCGTGTGGATTTCGTCAATGAACAAAATCGCGCCGGGCGAATTTTCCATCTCGGTGACCACCGCTTTCAGGCGTTCCTCAAAGTCACCGCGGTAGCGTGTGCCGGCCAGCAAGGCGCCCATGTCGAGCGCATAGATGGTGCATTTGGCCA
>NCFD01000013.1 GCA_002281005.1 Acidocella sp. 35-58-6
TAGGGGTATTCGATTACGGCGAGACGCCGGAGTTGGCTTACATCGTTATGGAATTTGTTGACGGCACCACATTGAAGCATGTGCTCGACAAAAAGGAACGTTTCCAAACCAGTGAGATCGTGCGGATTATGGAAGGCCTGCTGGCCGGGCTGCAGTTCAGCCATGAGCGCGGGGTGATCCACCGAGATATCAAGCCCGCCAATATCATGCTGACAAAATCCGGTGAGGTGAAAATCGCCGATTTCGGCATTGCACGGATTGAGAGCAGCAGCATGACCCAGGCCGGGACCATGCTGGGCACGCCATCATACATGTCACCCGAGCAGTTCATGGGGCAGACGGTGGATTTACGCACCGATATTTATTCATCGGGTGTGATGCTCTACCAGCTTCTGACCGGCGAAAAGCCCTTTGAAGGGGGGCTGACGGCCATTATGCATAAGGTGCTGAACACGGAACCGCCACCGCCATCGGCCCTTTCAGTGAACATACCGCAGGCTTTTGACTCCGTCGTACAACGGGCGATGGCGAAGCGGCCACAGGAGCGGTTTGGCTCGGCCGGTGAATTTGCCCGTGCCCTGCGCGATGCTTTTGAGAATAAAGTGGCTGCCGGGCTGGGTATGATTGCTGAAGATGCCAGCGATGATGATGCAACGATGATAGCAGGTACGCGCACCATCCCGTTGGCAGCCGTGCCAGCCGGAAAACCTGCCGCCGCCCCTGGCCCGACGACCAGCAAACAATCTACCAGCAAACAACCCGCCAGCGAACAACCCGTCCCGAAAAAACCTCTGCCGGTTGCGCTGCTTGGCGGACTAGGCGCAGGCGGATTATTGCTAGCTGGCGCTGCAGCATATTTTCTCACGAGCCATGCGCCTGCGCCGGCAACCGTTGTTAGCACACCGCCTGCGGCGATACCGGCAGCGGCTCCTGCGATGACAGCCGCACAACGCGATTCCACGCTATCGGGCACTCTCGCCGCGCTGCCGTGCACCTTCCTCAGCGGCACGGATACCGGGTCCCAACCGAGCCTTACGGGCCTGGCCGGTGCCGGAGCGCCGCAGGCCGCGCTGACCGCGGCGATCAATTCCCTGCCGCCCAGCATTGTGCCAGCTTCATCGGTGCAGACCATTGATGGGCCTTATTGCGATGCGCTAAACGCCATTCGACCTTATCATGATTTTTTCGGCAAGCCGGGTATGCAACTAAAAATCAGCCTGGACGGTGGCGCGACCGTACTACACGACGGCGATCTGATCACAGTCGATAACATGATGCCGCAATATTCAGGCTATTTGCAGACCGATTATTTTTCCGGCGACGGCACCGTGTTTCACCTTTACCCCACTCCAACTGACACCCTGAAGCTACAGCCGGCGAACAGCATCAAGGTTCTCGGCGACCCGAGTAAGGGCGGGGCTAGCTGGCAAATCAGCGCGCCATATGGGACCGACCTGGTAATTTCGATTGCCACTTCGTCACCGCTATTTTCAGTTCGCCGTCCACAGGATGAAAACGCGAGTGACTACCTGCCCGCTTTACGGGCCGCACTGCAAAATGCGGCATCTTCGGGTCAAAATCTCTCGGTGGCCGCAATTCAGGTGATTACCCAGCCAAAATAGCCAGGTCGTTCAGTTGGTTTGGCAAGCCTTCAACGGGGCTGAAACCGGGAGCGTTTCATTGGCCAACGGGGTCAGCCAGAAGCTCGGCATGCCCGCGATATATCCTTCCCGCAACGTATCAAGTTGCGCCTGCGACATACCCAACGCCTTCGCACTGAAAAACTGTGGATCAGGGGTGAAGACCAGATAGGCCTGAGCTTCATTCAACATCAAATTTGTGTTGTTGGTGTCGTAACCTTCAGTACTGAGGAAACTTATAAAGGCGGCCCGATCAACATCGGTTAGGCTGTTCCAGAATGATTCTGCATAAGCTTCATAGGCGGGAACCGTATAAAACGCGCCATGCGATATTTCATGGTGTAAAATCACGGCCCGCATTGATTCGGTAACGGGAGGCACAGCGGCCGGCAACGTAATCAGCGCCCCCACGGCACCCGGGTCCAGCCAGCCTAACTGATTAAGCAACTGCTTAAGCCAGAGTTCGTGTGCGTTAAGCGTAATGTTCTGCTGCGCTGCCAACTGGAAAAACCGTGCCAGGTCAGCCGCTTTGTAGTCATGGCCGTAGTAATAGCTCTCGATGGTATCACCGCAGTCATAAATGGCTTCACGCAGATCAACATCATCAAGAACTTGGTTGCGCGGCAGGTGGGCTTTCTCAATCAGCGCGGCCACCCGGTCGAGCGTCAACCCCTGAATGGTGAGGTTCGGAAAGTCGATCACCACAATTTCGGGGTCGGCGGCAAAATGGGAGACCTTGGTATCGCACGGTTGAGAGGCATCGATCTGCGCCTCAGTTTCAGTGTCAATCGGGATAGCGGTGGAACGCCCGAACATAAACCAAGCACCACCCGCACCGCCAGTCACGATAATAGCGCAGACCAAACCTAGCGCCAGCCATAACCCGGTCTTTTTGCGTTTGGGCTGCGGGAGGATCCGGATTCTCTGGTCCGGATCCAGCCCGTCATTCAGCATTTAGGCGCAGCTTCGGACGTTATTGGCCGAGATTAACGATTTCCACCCGCCGGTTACGCAATTCCGGGGTGTTGGGCGGGGTAGGAACCAGCAGGTCGGATTCTCCAGCGCCGGTCGCCTGCAATTTTGCGGCCGGTACATTGAACTTGGTCGCAAGGTAATTTTTCACAGCCTCGGCCCGCTGTTCAGACAGAGTAAGATTAGTGGCCGCATTACCGGTCGTATCGGTGTGGCCCACGATTTTGAAATGATACGAGGAGAGTTGGTTGCTGGTTAGCGCCTCGCCAAGATGGTTGAGGACGGTGATGGCCTGCGGCGTCAGGTCGGCGGAGCCGGAGCGGAACACCACATTGAGATTGGCCGTTGGCGGCTTCGATGCCATACGGATACCGGTTGGGCCGGTTGGATGCGCCGCCGCCACGGTGCCCATTGGGGCTGATGAGCCCCCCATATTACCCGGTGCCAAAGGTTTGATCCCGCGGGTGGTATCGCCAACCGCGCCGGTTGGCTTCAAGGAATTGATAATCTGATCAGCCGAAGGGCTGCTTTGCGCATGTGCGGCCCCCGTGAGAACCGAGCCCGCCAGAACGCCACCCAGAAATACACGCGAAAACACTGACTTTTTCATGACAAAACTCCCAAAACTGGACAGCAATTAACATAATTACAACCGAAATGAAACAGTGATTCACGCCCGCTCAAGCGGACAGTACTTGTTGCGCCTGACTTAAGTCTGTCACCAGCCGTCTGGCTAACCATACAGCGCGTTCAAATAATATGGTCATCCGGAACAATGCATCCTGGGCCGCTGAGGCCGCCTCACCGGTAAGCTTCTGACGAAGTTCGGCCATCATCGCATTGCGATCCCCCAATAGACGCAACACGAAGGCAGGGTCCTCGGCACCAAAGCTAGCCGCGTGGTCGGCCACAAACCCCATGAGCACATGCAGCGACTCCACCAAACGGCTGGCGGCAGGTAGATCTGTGGCCTCGGGGGCCGCCGCAGCCAGTTCGGCCAGCGTCTCATGCAAGGCACCCAGATTACCGGCTGCGTTCTCAAGCAGCAATGCGGCCGCCACTTGGTTACGGCTCGGATGCTGATCCAACAGGTTTAGCAGATAGGTTTTTATGTTGTCGGCCAGTTGCGTTCCCGCTGTTCGCAATGTCGCGGGCGTTAAACCTTTGGGGTCGGCGCTTTCCCTCACCTGGTCGAGCAACAACGGGAGCCGTGCTGTCAGGCGCGATAACTCACGCAGCGCGAGATCAAGCGCCACCGGCGGGTCCGCCAATGCTTCGCGCAGCAAAAATACCGGCTGTCCCAGGGTTTCATCTTCACTGGCGGGCTTCCATTGCGCCATCAGGGCAGCGAATGGCTTGCCGGTCAGGCTGGCCAGCAACGCGCCGAACACTTGCGCGAGGGTGAAGATGACGGCGATCTGCCCGCTCGCGTGCTTGGAGGTCAACGCCGAAATTTCGCTGGCCTGTTCTGGCCGCCAGGCTGCCCAAATACAGATCACTGCCAACAGCAAAGACCCACCGGCCTTTTGAATGACCTGCAAGCCAAACACCATGCGCCCCGCAGAAGACTCACGGTGCAGTTTTAGTAAATTATTGATGATCCCGGCCGCATTGGCTGCTGCGATTAACGGCAGCGAGGCAGGGACCGTGAGGAGGCCGTTATTGACACCTGCCACGGCAATGGCGGCAGCCACCGATGATGACTGCGTCACCAGCGACAACACCGCCCCGATAGCGACCAAAAGCCACGGCGAACCCATGATGAATGTAAGGTCGCCGTTGGCCGTCATGGCCTCCCGCACCGGGTCAACTGAGCCAGAGACCACTTGCATCCCAAATAATAGCAATGCCGCGCCAAAGGCAGCGTCCATCAAGTTGCGGCGGCGGTCGGTGCTGTCGAGCTTGAAATAAGTGGCAAACCCCACCAGTCCGATGACGTAACTAGCAGAGGTCGCCAGATTGATTGCGACCAGGATCGGCAGCAAGGCGGTGCCGACATTAGACCATGCCGGGGCGACCAGCACCCAAATGGTTGGCGGCATGCCAGCCCGGATTAAACCGAGAATAATCCATGACACGGCGGTTGAACTTTGCGTTAGTAGTCCTGCAACAACACCGCCGGCCGCACTGCTGGTGGGCCCACGCAACGCCCTTGCAAAGCTGGCACGTGCCCGGTGCCCGACCAACGGCACTAAATTTACCGACAGCGAGCGCACACCAATAAAAAACATCCCCAATCCGCCAAGCATGGGGGCGATGACGCCAACATTGGTCATATGAAGTATGTCCGGCCGGAAAAATTATATTTAAAAGTCTGCGGTAGATATTTATTCAAAATTTATCATCATCACTGAAAAATCATCATCCAGCGGCCCGGGCCTTGCGGCGGCGCGCACCGCTTTGAACAGCCGCTGCGGTTCATCCAACCCCGGAACCGAAGGCTGCATGATAATGCGGCGTAAATCTTCCATGCTCCATTGATGACCATCAGTCGTAACAATTTCAAACGCGCCATCACTGAAAACAAACAGTTTGGCGCCAGGCGGCATGATTGCCGTACCGTTCACCCACTTACCAAACGGCAACATGCCGATGACCGGGCTGCGCTGCCACAGGTTCGTGGGCTCAGGAGAGTCAGGTACCACCAAAAATGAAGGGTGATGACCAGCGGCACAGAATTTTAATTCCCGGGACGGCAGATGATACGTGAAACACCAGAGGGAGAGCATCAAACCATTATGTTCCTCCATCGGGAACACTTCGTTAACGCCCGCCGCGACTTTGGCCGGGTCCTCAAAATCAACGCCTGGCAAAGCCCGGCGACGCAGGGTGTTGGCCACGTTCGCAGCATGCATGGCGGAGCCAATGCCATGGCCGGAAACATCCAGTAAAAACCCTGTGAACATCGTGTCGTTAAGATATTGATACCCAAAAGCATCGCCGCCCAGTTTGGTGGACGGAATAAAACACCATTCAGTTTTGATCGGTCCCTCGGTGATGGGCTGTGGTAAAATGGCCCGAACATAGTCCTCAGCGCGTTTCAGATCTGCACTTAATTCAGCCTCGTCCGCCACCTCCCGGGAGTCGCGCCGCTCATATCGCACCACAAACGAGCCGAGCGTGAACTGCGCCCCGCTTAGCAACCGGGTGGGCCGTTCAAGCCTCACACCGTCCACACGGGTACCGTTGGTCGAGCCCAGATCGGTTAAAACAGCGTAATCGCCTTGAATTTCGATGCGACAATGGCGACGCGATACCTCTGGACTCGCAATGACCACCTCGGCCGGCGCGGTTCTGCCAATGGTGGCGCCTTCACGAGGGATGGGAACCCTTGTTAGAGCCTCGTTTATGGTAAAACTGAGGAAATGCCCAAACTGTGCAACCGGCGCGGGAGCAATAATGCTCCTGCCGACCACGGTTTGCTCGACGCCATCATCATCATCTTGATCCATAGTTACATCTAATCCGATTCCAGGCTTGGAAACAATTATGCCACAATAATGTCATATGAACCTTATTGGCCAGCCAAATGAGCACTCATAGGGCACCTTGTAACGCCGTTGCGGGTCTGTCATTAATCGCAACAGACAGGGCTGGATACCGGCCGACGTAGGGGAGTTACTTATGCCAATAGTTATTGAAGACCTCGCAGGCGGAATTACCAAGGTTGTGATCACGGGGCGTATCGATATTGCCGGCGCGGCCGCCATCGATATGCCGATGAGCATTGTCGGCGGGTCCCGCCGGAATGTCGTGATCGACCTCTCAGGCGTTGATTTCATGGCCTCGCTGGGGCTTCGCAGCATTGTGCTGAGTGGCAAAGCCATCATGAGCAAAGGTGGCAAAGTGGCCCTGCTGTCGCCGCAACCGGCGGTCGAGGAAGTGATCACCACCAGTGGCATCGACGAGCTAATCGCAATTTACAAGGACGAAGCAGCCGCGATTGCGGCAGTAAGCCCCGCCGCCTGAGTTCTCAATGACCGGAGCGGCCCCGGCGACGGAAGTTTTGCGCGTCACCACGGCGCTGGCGGATTTGTCCAGGCTGTACCCGTGGCTAGAAGGGGCGGCAGCCCGGCTTGGCCTGCCCTATCCGCTCGTGCAAAAAATGCAAGTGGTTGCTGAAGAAGCCGTGATGAATGTTGCGATGCACGCTTACGCGCCGGGTAGCGGCGAGGCGATTGAAATCAGGCTTTCTGCCGCTTCAGCAGTCGCCGAACTGGCCGTTGAAGATTCCGGCCCGGAATTCAACCCGCTGATGGCGGCGGAAAAACCCCGGCCGGCCAGCTTGGTGGACGCCCAGCCGGGCGGCTTAGGCATCAAGCTGGTCAAGCGTTATTGCCAGGATATCTCCTACACCCGCCAAAACGGCCATAATCTGCTGACATTACGGTTTCCATTTGAAGGGCCTGCTGTCCCGGCTTAGAGCGAAACAACGTCTTTTTCTTACATTTGGCGGCATAAATTCTTTTTCCCTCCCGGCGTTTTGATGTTACCTCTGCGCTATGGCCCATGATGTTTTCATAAGCTACTCCAAGCAGGATAAGCCGGTTGCGGATGCTGTCTGCGCGGTGCTGGAAGCCAACCATATACGCTGCTGGATCGCACCGCGCGATATTTTGCCCTCCGCCGACTGGGGCGAATCCATCATCGACGCGCTGGCCAGCGCCCACGCCATGGTGCTCGTCTTTTCGGCCTGGGCCAATGCCTCACCACAGGTCAAGCGTGAGGTAGAACGGGCAGTTCACTTGGGTATCCCCATCATTCCACTGCGGATCGAGGATGTGGAGCCCACCAAATCGCTCGAATTTTTTCTCTCGATGCCGCATTGGCTGGACGCGTTCACCGAGCCAATGGAGCGGCATCTGCAATATCTGGTGGAGGTATTACAGCGGGTTTTGAACGGCCCGGCCCGGTCGAGCCCAGCCGGCGAGACCGGCGAGACCAGTGCAACCCCTACTGAACCGGCGGCGCCACCGGACATCAAAAAGCCTGATGAGCCGCCACACCTGCCACCCATTACGCCTAAACCCGAGCCGGGCACCCCGCCGGCCGCCGAACCTGCCAACCCCCCCATCACCGTTCTCGAACCGGTGACCAAAATGTCGCATTTCGAGGCGCAGGTGGTGACGCCCGTTCACCCTCCGCCGGATGCGCCACCGCCCGCCGCAAAAACGGCACCAGCGCAGAACTTCGCCGATACTGGTGTCGCTCCGGGAAACACCACGACGGCAAAACCCAGCCGGCGGGGATTGTTGATCGCCGCGGCAGGGGCCGGAGCCGTTGCGGTGGGAGGTAGTGCTCTTCTGCTACGTCATCATGGCGTCAGCGCCCCTCGTACCCTCACCGGCCACACGGGCAGTGTCGCGGCAGTAGCATTTTCATCCGATGGCAGTGTGCTGGCATCTGGCGGCAGTGATAAAACTGTCAGGCTATGGAATGTCGCCAGCGGGCAGACAACCCAAACGCTCACCGGTCACACCGACACTGTGCAGTCCGTGGCGTTTTGCCCTGGTAATGGACCGCTCGCCTCCTGCGGCAGCGACAAGACCATCCGGCTATGGAATGCCGCCAATGGCAACCTCATCGTGGATATTACCGGCAACACCAATTCGGTGATGTATGTGGCGTTTGGCTCTGCCTCTGGCCCGCTTGCCTCGGGTGGCTTTGACGGCAATGTTAAACTTTGGACACTGGATGGCGCCCTCAAGCGCATTATGACAGCAGACAACAACAAAGTTCTCTCGGTGACGTTTTCACCGGACGGTAGCACGCTGGCATCTGGCAGTGTCGGCGGCGCGGCAACATTATGGGACGTTGCTACGGCGAGCCAGATCCGCGCTGTCTCAACGGATAACCAGGATATCAACTCGGTGGCGATATCACCGGATGGCAAAACTCTCGCGACCGGAAGCAATAATAGTAACATCACCCTTTGGGATATCGCCAGCGGCAACCATATCCGCACGCTGAGCGGTCACACCAAAGTGGTCGAATCAGTGGTGTTTTCCCCAAATGGCACAACCCTGGCGTCGGGCAGTGACGACCAAAGCATCAAGCTCTGGAATGTCGGCAGTGGCGTTGTCAGCAGCACCCTGACCGGCCACACAGGTAAAGTATTTTGTGTTGCCTATTCACCCGACGGGCATACATTAGCGTCGGCGAGCGATGATCAGACCGTAAAGCTATGGGACGTTTCCTGACCGGGACACATGAAACCGCCATTGGTATCGCCATAGCGCCTAGTTGAATTGACGTACCCCACCTATTAGGCAGGCTAAGCTCTGAGTAGTTTCCGAATCTTGACGCAAGGCTCGGTGCGAGAGCAAGTCAATCAATGACCATCAACGCACCGCGGCCACACGACAGCAATATATCGCTCGCCCCACCATCCTCACTGATGATCGCGCATCACGCCCTGATCGCCGAGGATGACCCGATGATATGTATGCTACTTACTGAGATGCTGATGGAAATGGGCCACACCGTATGTGCCGCCGTGGCAACGCATGATGATGCGGTGATCCAGGCGGCCAAGCTGAAGCCTGACCTGATGATTGTTGATGCAGGATTGCGGGGGGGCAGCGGGGTTGATGCGATGACAAAAATTCTGGCGATTGGGTTCATTCCGCACCTGTTCATGAGCGGCAATATCGCCAAAGTTCGCATGCAAAGGCCAGATGCAATTATGCTGGAAAAACCTTTTAACGAATTAGCGTTGACCCAGGCGCTGCAGCGGGCCCTCCGCACCAAACTCAATGCTTAACACTATACCTACAATGCTTAACACTGTACCTACAACGCCAACAATACCCGCTGAAGATACACTTCTCGAAGATGGTGCTCTTCAAAGAGCGATCTTCAACAGCGCAAATTTCTCCAGTATCGCCACCGATGCCAAAGGTGTGATCCAGATTTTCAATGTGGGTGCTGAACACATGCTGGGGTATCGTGCCGACGAGGTGATGAACAAAATTACCCCCGCCGATATTTCAGACCCGCAGGAGCTCCTAACACGGGCACGCGCCCTGAGTACCGAACTTGGAACCGTGATCACGCCGGGATTCGAGGCATTGGTTTTCAAAGCATCTCGCGGTATCGAAGATATTTATGAATTAACCTACATCCGCAAAGATGGCACCCGGCTTCCCGCCGTTGTTTCAGTGACCGCCCTGCGCGATGTTCAGAACGACATTATCGGCTATCTGCTTATTGGTACGGATAATACTGCACGCAAGCAGGTTGAAGCGGATCAGCAAAAGCTCGATCAAAGATTGCGCGATCAGCAATTTTATGTCCGCTCGTTGATTGAATCAAATATCGACGCTTTAACAACGACCGACCCAGCCGGTATTATCACTGACGTCAACAAACAAATGGAAGAGCTGACCGGCTGCACGCGCGACGAACTCATCGGCTCAGCCTTCAAAAACCATTTTACCGACTCCGCACGGGCAGAAGCCGGCATTAAGTTGGTTTTACGCGAAAAGCGGGTCACCAATTTCGAGCTAACCGCCTCGACACGTGACGGCAAGCAAACTGTAGTGTCCTACAATGCCTCCACATTCTATGACCGCGACCGCACACTGCAAGGCGTATTTGCCGCTGCTCGGGATGTGACCGAGCGCAAAGAGGTCGAAATGGAGCTACGGCTCGCCAAAGCCGTAGCAGAGAGTGCCAGCCAAACGAAATCTGATTTTCTGGCCAGTATGAGCCACGAGATCAGAACGCCCTTGAATGCCATTATCGGCATTGCCGACATATTGGTAAAAACACCGCTTTCCGCCGAGCAACGAAAATTCGTCGATATTTTTGTGCGCGCCAGCGATAATTTGCTTGACCTGATTAACGATATCCTTGACCTCTCAAAGGTAGAAGCCTCACAACTTGATTTGGAGCAGACCACATTTTCGCTCAGCGACCTGCTCGAAAAAATCATGGAAATGCTGGTGGTACGCGCTAACCAGAAGGGCTTGATCTTCACATCGGAAGTTTCATCGGATGTTCCGGCTAACCTGATCGGTGACCCTACGCGGCTGCGTCAGGTACTTCTCAACCTGCTCAATAACGCAATCAAGTTCACCGAATTTGGCAAGGTGACTTTGCATGTATCACCCGAGGTAGGTGCGGTATCCCCACAAATGCTACGATTCTCGGTGACCGATACTGGAATCGGTATTTCCGACAGTAAGCTTGGCACCATTTTTGAGCGCTTCACCCAAGCCGACTCATCCACCACCCGCCGCTACGGCGGGTCCGGCCTTGGCCTCACCATTTCGAGGCGTTTGGTTGAATTGATGGGTGGCCATATTTGGGTCACCAGCAAGGAAGGCGATGGCAGCATATTTTCATTTTCTGTGCCACTTGAGGTTTCTGATACACAACAGAACCCAGCGACCGCGGTCATCGACCCCGCAGTAGCATCACCGGTTCATCCTCTCAATATCCTCCTAGTCGAGGACTTCCCGGATAATCGCACCATCACATTGGCCTACCTGCAGAATCTACCTTATCATATTGATATCGCTGAAAATGGTCTGCAAGCTTATGAAAAATTCATTCAAGGTCATTACGATCTGGTGCTGATGGACCGTCAGATGCCTGTCATGGATGGGCTAACTGCGACGCGCGCGATACGCAAATGGGAAAACGAGCATCACCTTTCCGCGACACCAATTATTGCTCTTACCGCTGCAGCTTTAAAGGGGGACCGCGAAAAATGCGTCGCGGCCGGCTGTACCGCCTACTTGACCAAACCAATAAAACAAAATGTCTTACTGAAGGCAATTCAGGAACACACATCTAAAGTAATCATTCCCAACAATGAAAGTATCTCCAGCACACCTT
>NCFD01000315.1 GCA_002281005.1 Acidocella sp. 35-58-6
CTCTGGTAAGGCGTATGCCACATCCGGCGGTCTGCACGGCGTCGGCTCCTCGGTGGTCAATGCGCTTTCCTCCAGCTTTATTGCCGAGGTTGCCCGCGACAAAAAGCTCTACCGCCAGGAGTTCGCCCGCGGCATCCCCACCACTAAACTCATCGACGCTGGCGCCGTTCAAAATCGTCGAGGCACCAGCATCAAATTTATCCCCGACACTCAAATCTTCGGTGACAAGCAATTCTCTCCCGCCCGCCTGTACCGGCTGTGCCGCAGCAAGGCGTATCTGTTCCGCGGCGTGCGTATCAAATGGTCGGTCGACCCCGCGTTATTAAAGAACGACACTGAAACCCCGGCCACCGCCGAGCTGCATTTTCCCGGCGGGTTGCGCGACTCGCTTGAAGCCGAGCTTGGCACCGCACCGCGCGTATTGCCCACCATTTGGGCCGGCGAAGCCAAACTGCCCGACGCCACGGACGGCACCGCCCAAGGCAAGCTCGAATGGGCCTGCGCCTGGCTGGAACGTGGCGAATCGATGCTCGATACCTATTGCAACACGGTCCCCACCCCGTTGGGCGGCACCCATGAAGCCGGTTTTCGCGCCGCACTCCTGAAAGGCCTGCGCGCCTGGGCTGACCAGCGTGGTAATAAGCGCGGCAACCAAATCATCGGCGAAGATGTCACCGGCGCACTCGCCGCTAAATTTTCGCTTTTCATCCGCGAGCCGCAATTTCAAGGTCAGACCAAAGAAAAACTTACAAACCCCGAAGCTGGCAAACTAACAGAGGCCTCGTTACGTGACCGCTTCGACCATTTCCTCGCCGGTGACCCCAGCGGCGCCGACAACCTCCTCGCCTTCGTCATCGACCGCGCCGAAGACCGCATCCGTCGCAAGGAAGCCCGCGACACCCCACGCAAATCCGCCACCCGCCGCTTACGCCTACCCGGCAAATTGGCTGACTGCGCCACGGAAAGTGCGGAAGGCACAGAATTATTTCTGGTCGAAGGTGATTCCGCCGGCGGCTCCGCCAAGCAAGCCCGCAACCGTAACACCCAGGCCATTCTCCCGTTGCGCGGCAAAATCCTCAACGTCGCCTCCGCCTCAGCCGACAAGCTCCGCCAAAACCAGGAGCTGAAAGACCTCATCGAAGCACTCGGCTGCGGGGTTGGTAACAATTTCAACCGCGCAGCTTTACGTTACGAACGCGTCATCATCATGACCGACGCCGATGTTGACGGTGCGCACATTGCCAGCCTGCTTATGACATTTTTCTATCGCGAGCTGCCCGAGCTCATCCGCCACGGCCACATCTATCTGGCCCAGCCGCCGTTATATCGTCTCACGCAGGGTGCCAAAAGCATCTATGCGATGGATGACGCCGCGCGCGAAAAGCTCATCAAAAATTTCAAACCAGGCTCAAAAGTTGAAGTCAGCCGGTTCAAAGGTCTCGGTGAAATGCCGCCCGCCATGCTGAAGGACACCACCATGGACCCCGCCAAACGCACCTTGCTGCGCATTGTCGCCGCACCTGAAGACCGCGCCGCAACATCTGAAATGGTGGAAAGCCTAATGGGCAAACGCCCCGAACTACGCTTCCAATTCATCCAGGAAAACGCAGGCACAGTGCAAGACCTCGATGTTTAACCCCGATCAAAGCCCCTCGTCATTCCGGCGCGGGCGGGCATCCTTTTGTTCGTTTGCGCAGGCCACACTTATCCGCATTAACTAACTTTCGCGAAATTAACCTCGACCAGCACGGTGTCGGTATGAAACACCGCGCTATGCCAAGCCTCGGGCGCAAAATGCACCACCACGCCAGGCTTCAACGCAACATCGCCCTCGGCGGTCGTCAAAACGCCTGTCCCCTCCAGCACCATGAAAAATTGCTCGAACTCATGCGAATGCTTCGCAACCGCATATCCCGCTTGCACGCAAACCCGTTTCAAATCCCCGGCGTTTCCGGCAATCACCCGGCGATCGGCTTTTGCATCGCCGTAAGGCTCCACCTCATCCCATGCGAATACATGCGTTTG
>NCFD01000316.1 GCA_002281005.1 Acidocella sp. 35-58-6
GCCACAGCGGTGTCATGATTGTGATGAATGCTGACACGGGCAAAATTATCGCGTCATTGCCGATCGGTCAGGGCACTGATGCTGCAGCATTTGATCCTGCTATTCACAAGGCGTTCTCATCAAATGCTGATGGTACCTTGAATATTATTACCGAAACATCAGCGACCGGCTTCACTGATCGTTCGATGCCTACAGAGAAAGCAGCCCGGACGATTGCAGTGAATCCGGCCACAGGGCGAATTTATTTAATCACAGCTACCGTAACATCGACAACGCCACCCGCAACACCGGGTGGGCGGATACATTATCAGTTTGCGCCAGGGTCCGTAAAATTACTGATCTTCGATCCAATCAAATGATCGCAGCACAGCTTTGTGCCACGATGCATAGAGCTTGCTGCGGGTACGCTCGTCCATCGTTGGCATAAAAATTCTATCGGGGCTCCAATTCACACATAATTCCTCGGTACTATTCCAAAAGCCCACGGCGAGGCCTGCCGCGTAAGCTGCCCCAAGAGCGGTGGTCTCGCTGACGGTGGGTCTGATCACCGGGACGTTCAGGATGTCAGCTTGAAATTGCAGCAGCAATTCGTTTGCGACCATCCCGCCATCGGTTTTTAATGCGGTAAGGGCGATGCCGCTGTCCACTGCCATGGCGTCCACAACATCACGTACTTGAAAGGCTGTTGCTTCAAGTGCTGCTCGTGCGATATGCGCCCGGTTGGCATACCGTGTCAGACCAGCAATGATGCCGCGGGCATTTTCCCGCCAGTGCGGCGCATATAAACCTGAAAATGCTGGCACGATATAGACGTCACCGTTATCGGGTACTGATGACGCCAGCGTCTCAATTTGTGCTGATGTCTCGAACATATGCAGGTTATCGCGCAGCCATTGAACAAGGGCTCCCGTAATCGCGATCGCACCTTCGAGAGCATAATGAGGTGGTGCGGTTCCAAATTGATAGGCAACAGTGGTGAGCAATCCGGCGGCTGATTGCACGGGCTTCGTGCCAGTATTCATCAGGAGAAATGAGCCTGTGCCATAGGTATTCTTGGCTTCACCAGGCTTAAAGCATGTTTGTCCGACCAAGGCGGCTTGCTGATCGCCAAGCAACCCTGCCAAGGTTACACCCTTCAGAGGCCCTATGTTAATGATCCCGTAAATTTCTGAGGATGATCGGATAGTTGGAAGACAAGCCAATGGAATGTCGAAGGCAGTCAAAATGCTTTGGTCCCAGCAGCATGTCTCGATATTCATGAGTTGAGTACGGCTGGCGTTGGTAACATCGGTAACGTGCTGGCCGGTTAAATTCCAGGTCAGCCAAGTGTCCATAGTTCCGAATAACGCGTTACCTGTACCGGCTTGGTTGCGGGCTTCGGGGATGGTCTCTAGGAGCCAATTTAGTTTCAACCCTGAAAAATAGCTGGTGAGAGGCAAGCCCGTTCGGCTACGAAATTGGTCTTGCCCGCCGTGGTGGATAAAACTTGCGACTTTTGCCTCGACCCTGGTGTCTTGCCAGACCAAAGCGTTGTACAGTGGCTGGCCGGTTTGGCGGTCCCAGAGTACGGTCGTTTCGCGTTGGTTAGTAATTCCAACAGCATCAAGGTCAGATGAGTTTAACTTTGCCCGTCCCAGAGCCTCAATTACAACGTCGTTTACATTGTTCAATATTTCAAGCGGATCATGCTCAACCCAACCTGGTTGCGGAAAAATTTGCCGATGTTCCTTTTGAGCGCTGGCCACAGGCTGGCCAAATTTATCGAAAATAATGAACCGCGAGCTGCTGGTCCCTTGATCGATCGCACCGATATATTTCGTCATATTGCAATCAAGCCCATGTGATGCAGATATCCAACTTTATTGGTTTAAGGGTCTGTTATTGGCAGTCTTGGTTCCGTGAAGCTATAAAACGGTCAAAAGCCCCTCGCAATATCAGGAAATATAACATGAATTTACACTCCCTAAAGTTGGTTCTGGAAAATGCGGTGACCGCTAGTGCCATACCAGGTGCCGT
>NCFD01000317.1 GCA_002281005.1 Acidocella sp. 35-58-6
ATCGATTTGCAGGACCCCTGGTATGAATTCTGGGATTGGCCGTTTGAGATCCGCTGGGGTCGGCTGTTCCACACGATTTCATGAGACGCGCACCAGCAAAATCTGGCGATGATGGAGCGGAGATTTTGTTGGGGCATAAATTTGCCCAGCCGAAATTGCTGACGGAAGCGCTCACGCATCGCTCGGCGGCGGGCGCCAAGGGGCATGGCTCGAATGAGCGTCTGGAGTTTATTGGTGACCGGGTATTGGGGTTAATTGTCGCGGAGTGGCTGATTGAGCGTTTTCCGAACGAGCGTGAGGGCGCATTGGGCCCACGTTTGGCGGCTTTGGTATCGCGCCCAGCGCTCACCGTTATTGCTGAAACCCATGGGCTGGCCGCTTTGCTGGCGGTGGCGCCTGGAGAATCCAAGCGCGGTGTGCGTGAACGCTCCACGGTGCTCGCCGACGCGCTGGAAGCCCTAATCGGGGCGCTTTATCTTGACGGTGGTCTGGCGGTGGCGCGGGACTTTGTCCGCCGGGTGATGGCCGATGTGGTGGACAAGCAATTCGTACCACCGAAGGACCCCAAGACCGCCCTGCAGGAATGGGCGCTGAAACGCGCTTTAGCTTTGCCGGCCTATGAAGTTCTCGAACAAACCGGCCCCTCGCACGCACCTAGTTTTATCATCAGGGTGACGGTGGGAGATGCCAGTGCCACTGGGGCTGCGGGCTCAAAACGTGCGGCGGAGCAGGAAGCTGCCACCGCCTTATTAGGAATTTTACCACCATGAACGAGACCACGCGCTGCGGGTTTATTGCCATTATCGGCGCACCCAACGCTGGCAAATCCACACTTCTGAATCGCCTGACGGGAGCCAAACTCTCGATTGTGACACCCAAAGCGCAAACCACGCGGGCGCGGGTGTTGGGTATCCTCATGCGCGGCACCGCACAGGTTTTATTGGTGGACACGCCGGGTATTTTTTCACCCAAGCGCCGGTTGGACCGTGCCATGGTGGCCGCCGCCTGGGGGGGCGCTGATGAAGCGGATCACGCGCTGCTGATTGTGGATTCCAAATCAGGTATGACCAAAGCGGTTCAGGATATCGCTGAACGTCTGGGTTCCACCGGGCGGCGCATCAGCCTGGTTTTGAATAAAACTGATCTGGTGGAGCGGCCAAACCTGCTGCCACTGGCAGAGGCTTTGGCGAAGCTCACGAATTTTGAACAGGTGTTCATGGTGAGTGCCGCGACCGGCGATGGTATTGATGCGTTGCTGGATTTCTGCGCCGCCACCGTACCGTTGGGGCCATATTTATACCCGGAAGATGACCTAACTGACCTGCCGGACCGTTTGCTTGCCGCTGAAATTGTGCGCGAGCAGATATTTTTGCAGACCCGCGATGAGGTGCCTTATGGCACCACGGTTGAGACTGAGAGTTTCGTTGAGCAAAAAGATGGTTCCGCCCGCATCGAGGCGATTATTTACGTGGCGCGGGCTGGGCACAAGGCCATTCTCATCGGCGCTAAAGGTGCCCGTATTCGCGACATCGGCGCGCGGGCGCGGCGCGAACTGACAGCGCTGCTGGAGCGCAATGTGCATTTATTTTTACGCGTGAAGGAGCGCCCCGGCTGGGATGAGGAAGCCGCCCGCATCCGGGCAACGGGGCTCAATGATCCGAGTGTCTGACCGGCGCTGGCTTTGGCATAGTGCGGCACTGCTCATCTATGCCGCGTGTGCCATTCTTTACATTGATCACGGAGAGTCGCTGTTTGCCAAAGTTTCAGGCTCCGGTTCAGACCCTTTTATTTTCATCTGGGATTTCGCCTGGTGGCCATGGGCGATCGCGCATCACCAGAATTTGGTTCACACCAATTTACTTTGGGAACCCTTAGGAGTTTATCTGGGCTGGATCACTTCGATCCCCCTGCTTGCCATTCTCGGCAGTCCGCTAACAGCGCTGTATGGCCCAGTATTCACGTATAATTTTTTTATTATTTGTGCGCCGGTTTTATCGGCCTGGATGGCGTATTTT
>NCFD01000318.1 GCA_002281005.1 Acidocella sp. 35-58-6
TTGCCTCCGCATGAGCCTGCGGCTGGTTTTAGTACTGGCCTGGACACTACCGTGCATGCCGGTGCAGGCCGTTTTTCTGACACGGCCCGGGCTCGCGAAGGTGCGTTTTGCACAAATTTACTGGCGCGGCGTGGCGTTCATCATGGGCCTGCGGATTACTGTAAAAGGCGAGATCAGCCCGGAGCGGCCGATTATCTTCATTGCCAATCACTGCACCTGGCTTGATATTGTGGCACTTGGCGCGGTGCTGCCGGGCTGCTTCGTCGCCAAAGCTGATATTGCGCGCTGGCCGTTCATTAGCTGGATCGCCAAACTAGGGCGCACGGTGTTTGTCTCTCGCAACAAGGCCACTGTGGAGCGCGAGCGTGATTATCTGGCAGCACGGCTGGCGGCGGGGGATAATATTATTTTATTTCCCGAGGGGACGACCTCGGATGGGCGGCGGGTGTTGCCGTTTCAGTCCTCGTTTTTGGCGATCGCACAGGCATCCTCAAAGCCAGTGATCCAGCCCGTCACCATTGTGTATGATCAGCTTGATGGCTTGCCGGTGCAACGCTGGGACCGGCCGGTGATCTCCTGGTATGGCGACATGGATATCGCGTCGCATTATCCAGGCATCGGCAAACGCACATCGCTCGGCGCGACCGTCATTATTGACCCCGCCATTCCGGCGGGCACGTTTGCCAACCGGAAAATTCTCTCGAACGCCTTGGAAGCGCGGCTGGCTGGCAATGCCGCCAGGCTGCGGCAGGGGCGCGATGCTGGCCCCAAGGAGCTAGCACCCTGATTGCTTCAAGTGGCATTTTACCCGATAACCCGCCCGAAATGCATAAAGTCGCGGCCTTTTACCAGTTTTTGCCTATTCCTGAGCCTGCTGAACAAGTGGGCTTATTGCGGGCGTTTTGCACGCGGCTGGATTTGCGCGGCACCGTGCTGATCGCTCCCGAAGGCATCAACGGCACTTTAGCGGGGCCGGCGGCGGGAATTGATGAATTGGCTGCCGCCCTGCGCAATGGCAGCATCATCCAGCCGGCGTTTGAGGGGCTGGAGTTGAAATTCTCAACGGCCGATTCCGGGCATTTTGACCGGCTGAAAATTAAGCTGAAGCGCGAGATCATCACCTTTGGCCAGCCCGCATGTGACCCGCTGAAGCAGGTGGGAACCTATGTGGCGGCGCAGGACTGGAATGCGCTGATTTCAGACCCCGAAGTGATTGTTCTCGATACCCGCAATGATTTTGAGGTCTCGATGGGGGCGTTTCAGGGCGCGATCAACCCCGGCCTGACCAGTTTCAGCGAGTTTGCGGGATTTGTGGAGGCGCGTTTGTCGAACCGCCAGAACACCAAAATTGCGATGTATTGCACCGGCGGTATCCGCTGCGAGAAAGCCAGCTCGTTCATGCTGGCGAAGGGATTTGGTGAGGTTTACCATCTGCAAGGCGGGATTTTGAAGTATCTGGAGGCGATCCCCGAGGCTGAAAGCCTGTGGCAAGGCGACTGTTTTGTGTTCGACCGCCGGATCGCGCTGGGCCACGCGCTGGTGGCGCACCCCGAGGCTATAGTGCCCGGCGTGCCCCTTAAGGATGGCTGAAACGGGACGGCAAAGCGGCAAACTGTCATGCAATTTCGCTTGACTCGGCGCGGTGAAGTGACGCGGAATGATGAGGAGTTGAGGAGGTTACATCAGAGTTTGATCTTGACCCCAGCCATCCAAACGCGCTTCTCCGTCCGGAAACACCGGATGGACTTAGACGTATGACATTGGGCACACCAAATACCCGTAAACTTCATGTTGTGACTCACGGCTGTCAGATGAATGTGTATGACAGCGCCCGCATGGCCGATTTGCTGGCGCCGTTGGGCTACACCACCGTCGATGCGCCGGAAGGGGCCGACATGGTGATTATGAACACCTGCCATATCCGCGAGCGGGCGGCTGACAAAGTATTCTCGGCCCTAGGCCGGTTGCGGGTGCTGAAAGAGGAAACCGGCGGGCGGATGATGATT